>JAOPXW010000199.1 GCA_025964935.1 Friedmanniella sp.
GGAACGGAACGGTCGGTCACCCCGGTCGGGGCGGTCGCTGTTCGCCGGACGATCCCGGTACGGTCGGTCGCCGCTGGGTCGCTCGGAACGGAACGGTCGGTCACCCCGGTCGGGGCGGTCGCTGCTCGCCGGACGATCCCGGTACGGGCGGTCGCCGCTGGGTCGCTCGGAACGGAACGGCCGGTCGGAACGCTCACCCGAGGGCCGGTCGCGGTAGGGCCGGTCGCCGCTGGGGCGCTCGGAGCGGTAGGGCCGGTCCGGGCGGTCGCCGCTCGCCGGACGATCCCGGGAGGGGCGGTCCCCGCTGGGCCTGTCGCTGCTGGGCCGGTCGGAACGGTAGGGACGGTCGCCGCGGTCGTTCCCGGCCGGGCGTTCGGAGCGACCGGAGCGGTCGCCCCGGTCCGAGGAGGAGGGGCGGTCGCTGCGGAAGGGACGACTGCCCCCGGACGAGCGATCGGGCCGACTGTCGCGAGAGCCCGAGCCGCGGTCGGACCCGCGGTCACGACCGGACCGGTCGCCGGTCGGACGGTCTCGGTTGGAGCCCCCGGGGCCCCCGCGTCCACGCCCGTCGGAGCCACCCGACTCGGGACGCCCTGCTGCTCCGCGCTCCGGGCGCTCGGATCGACCCTCTTCTGTCACTGCTCAATCCTGTCCATATTCGCGCGCGGAAGCAAAGCACCCTCCCAGACACCAAGGAGGGGGTGGACCGACGGTCCCGCAACCGTGCGTCCATGTCGAGTGAAGCACGAAACCCCCGGCCGCCGAAACGCTCCGTTGCCGACCGGGCGGGCGGCCACCTCAGGCGATGACGACCTCGGGACCGGCCGCAGCCAGCTCACGGACCGACTCCGAGTTGGCGGCCGCGTCGGTGATGACGAGGTCGACCTCGTTGACCGAGGCGAACGAGCAGAAGGAGTTGCGGCCGACCTTGCCCGAGATGACCGGCACCACCCGACGCCGGGCCGACAGCATCATCGCCCGCTTGGTGGCCGCCTCCTCCGGGTTGGTCGTGGTCAGCCCCTGGTTCGTGGTCAGACCGTTCACGCCGATGATGGCCAGGTCCGCGGTCAGGGTGCTGAGTCGACGGCTGGTCCAGGCGTCGACCGCCGCGGAGGTGATCCCGCGGATCATGCCCGGCAGCGTGAAGATGTGCAGGTTCTCGTAGTCCGCCAGGTACTGCGCGGCGGGCAGGTTGTTGGTGACGACGACGAGGGCGCGGTCCTTGGGCATCGCCTGCGCACAGACGAAAGTCAGCGAGCCGGAGTCCAGCACCACGACGCCGTCCTCGGGCAGCTCCTGCATCGCCCGGCGGGCGATCACCAGCTTGTCGTCGAACTGCTCGGCGTGCCGGGCCGCCAGGGCCTGCTCGAACGGGGTGGAGTCCATCAGCTCGGCCCCGCCGCGAAGACGGCGCAGCACCCCACGGCGCTCGAGGACGTCCAGATCCCGCCGAACGGTCTCCGTGGTGACCTTCAGCTGCTCGCTGATCTGCGTGACGCTGGCCCGCCGGCCTTCCAGCTGGATCAGCAGATCCGTGATCGCCCGTTGACGCTCGGGCGGGTACATCGTCATGGGTCCCTTTCGCCACCGACATGTTCCCATGTTCGACGCCCGATAGATGCCCCCAACGCCAACCGAACGGGCACATCCGTACGCCGCTTGGACCTGACCCGCCGCCGCGACTCGCGCTATGCTGCCGTCAATCCCGGGCACCGGTACCCGTTCGGGTCGGATTGACAGACATTCGGTTATCCAGCAGTGAGGCTCGCGATGACATCACCCACCCGGTCGGCCCCCTCGTGCGCCGCCCTTCGGGAACGCTGAGATGCGGGCCGTCGTCTTCTCCGAACCCGGCCGGTTCAGGGTCACCGAGGTCCCCGACCCGGTTCCGGGCCCTCGCGAGCTGGTGGTGCGAGTCGAGGCCGTCGGGATCTGTGGGACCGACATCCACGTGCTGGACGGGGAGTTCGCCCCCACGGTGTATCCCATCGTCCCGGGCCACGAGACCTCCGGGATCGTCGAGGTCGTGGGGTCGGAGGTGGCCGACTTCACGCCGGGCGACCGGGTGTGCGTCGACCCGTCCCTGTACTGCGGTGAGTGCGCGTTCTGCTCGGTCGGCCGGGCCAACCTGTGCGAGAACTGGAACGGGGCCGGCGTGGCCCGCACCGACGGCTCCACCGCCGAGCTGGTGCTCACCCCCGCCCGCAACGTGCACCACCTCGACGACTCCGTCGACCTGGCCCTGGCGGCGCTGGTCGAGCCGCTGTCCTGCGCCATCCACGGCTACGACCTGCTACCCCGCCGGATGGGCGAGCACTACCTCGTCTACGGCGCCGGCACCATGGGGCTGATGATGGCACAGCTCGCCCCCCGGGCGGGTGCCGCCTCGGTGACCGTGGTCGACCTCAACACCACCCGGTTGGAGGCGGCACGCGACGTCGGGCTCACCCAGGTGGCCCGCACCGCCGCCGAGTGCCACCGCCCCGGCGGGTGGGACACGGTGATCGACTGCACCGGAGCCGTGCCCGCGATCGAGGACGGCCTGGGCCGGGTCCGCCGCGGGGGGACCTTCCTGCAGTTCGGCGTGGCCGCCGGTGAGGCCCGCGCGAGCTACTCGCCCTTCCGGGTCTACAACGACGAGATCACCATGGTCGGCTCGATGGCCGTCCTGCACTCGTACGCCCGGGCGGTCGAGATGTTCACCGCCGGGGCCATCCAGGCGCCGGCCATGGTCAGCCACGCCTTCACCCTCGACGACTACGGCGACGCCATCGACATGTTCCGGGCCGGAACGGGACGCAAGCTGCAGGTGCGTCCCCAGTCGACCTCGTCGGTCACCCTGCGATAGCCCTCCCCCACCGAGGATCGGAAGGACACGTGGTGATGGTGCAACCCGTCCAGCCCTCAGCGCGCTACCGGGCGATCGAGGAGTGGCTCAGCGCCGAGGGTCGCGTCGACGTCGTCGACATGGCCTTCCGGCTGGGGGTGGCGCAGGAGACGATCCGGCGCGACCTCCGCACGATGGAGAGTGACGGCAAGCTGGAGCGGGTGCACGGTGGCGCCGTACGGGTGGAGGCCGGCCCGGGTCCGCTGCTGAGCGCACCGGTGGCGTCCGAGCAGGACGCTCTCGAGCTCTCCGTCCGGGTCTGGAGCCAGCTCCCCCGGCGGGGGACGATCCTGCTGGGGTCCGGCAGTCTCGGGCTCGCTCTGGCCCAGACCATCCTGGCGTCGCCCCCCGAGGCCCCCGGCCTGACCATCGTCACCAACTCCCTCGACGCGGCGGTGCTGTTGTCACGGGCAAGCCGGCTCGAGGTCTACAACATCGGCGGGACCGTGTCCCGGCTCACCCGGGCGCAGGAGGGTGACTGGGCGGTGGTCGAGATGGAGCGGCTGCACGTCGACGTCAGCGTGATCTGCCCGGCCGGGGTCAGTGTGGACCGGGGACTGACCCAGGCCACCCCCGCCGCGGCCGCCGTCTCCCAGGTGGAGGTAGCGTCCGGTCAGCGGGTGATCGCCCTGGCCACCCCGGCCATCCTGGGGGTGTCGGCCTTCGTCCAGTTCGCCCAGTTGGAGGAGATCGACCTGCTGGCCCTGTCCGGCTCGCCGGATCCGGCCAGCCTCCAGCCGTTCCTCGAACGGGGGACGGCCGTGAGCACGGCCGCCGAGCCGGTCTGATCCGTCGACCACCACGCCCGCACCACCCGTACCGCACGCCTGACCCAAGCTGTCCTGTGCACCATCATCTGAGGAGAACAACAACGTGACGCTCGTAGCCGGAGTCGACTCGTCGACCCAGTCCGTCAAGGTCGTCGTGTGCGACGTCGAAACGGGTCGCATCGTGCGCTCGGGTCGGGCCAGCCACCCGGACGGGACCGAGGTCTCGGCCACCGCCTGGTGGGACGCCTACCAGGAGGCGACCGCGGACCCGGGGTTGCTGGAGGGCGTCGCCGCGCTCGCCGTCGGCGGGCAGCAGCACGGCATGGTCACCCTCGACGAGTCCGGGCAGCTGGTCCGGGACGCCCTGTTGTGGAACGACAACCGGTCGGCGCCGGACGCCCGCGACCTGATCGACGAGCTGGGCGGGAGTGCCGCCTGGGCGGACGCGGTCGGCACGGTGCCGGTGGCGTCGATGACGGTGTCGAAGGTCCGATGGCTGGCCCGCGCGGAGCCTGACAATGCGGCCCGAACGGCCTCAGTGCTGCTGCCGCACGACTGGTTGGCCTGGCAGATCGGCGGACGCAGCTTCGCTCCCGCCACCGACCGGGGTGACGCGTCCGGCACCTGCTACTTCGACGCCACCGCCAACACCTACCGGGAGGACCTGGTCGAGCGGGCCCTCGGCCACGGGCTCGACCTGCCGCGGGTGGCCGGCCCGCACGAGATCGTGGGTTACACCCCCGACGGGATCGCCGTCGCACCCGGGACCGGGGACAACATGGCCGCCGGGCTGGGCCTGGAGCTCGTGCGCGGCGCCGCGGTGGTGTCGCTGGGAACCAGCGGCACCGCCTTCACCCGGACGACGCACCAGACCCACGACCCGTCCGGCATCGTGGCGGGGTTCGCCGACGCGACCGGGGATTTCCTGCCTCTGGTGTGCACCCTGAACGGAGCCCGGAACCTGGTGGCCACGGCCCGCACGCTGGGGGTCGACTTGGACGAGCTGAGTCGGCTGGCGCTGTCCGCGGACCCGGGCAGCCAGGGCGTGACCTTCCTGCCCTACCTGGACGGCGAGCGTACGCCAGCCCTACCGGACGCGCGCGGCGAGATCGTCGGCCTCACCCGGAAGAACATGACCCCCGAGAACCTGGCCCGGGCCACCGTGGAGGGAGTGCTGTGGAGCCTGGCGTACGGGCTGGAGGTCCTCCGTGAGCAGACCGGTGACATCAGTTCCATCACCCTCACGGGAGGGGCCTCGCAGTCCGAGGCCGTACGGAAGATCGCCACCGCGGTGTTCGGACTCCCCATCGTGGTCACGGAGACCTTCGAAAGTGTCGCGGTCGGCGCCGCCCGGCAGGCCGCCTGGGCCCTCACGGGGGAGATGCCGGCCTGGCAGGTCCCGGTGCTGTCGACCCACGAGGCCTCCGAGGCCGACCGCAGCGCAGCGCGGGAGATCAGCGAGCGTTACCGCGGCGTTCTGCAGGACCACTTCGCCGGCGCCGGGCGCTGAAAACAAGACTGCCCGATCACTCACGACACGACGAAAGCCCGGACCCTGCGAAGGGTCCGGGCTTTCTCCACCGCCACCTCGGTCGCGACGACCACGAAAGGGCATGCAAAAGCACTCAAGGGTGACCACACGAATGTGGTCACCCTTGAGTGTTGTATGTCCGGCGACGTC
>JAOPXW010000223.1 GCA_025964935.1 Friedmanniella sp.
CCGGTGAAGCCGCCGCCGGCCCGCAGCGTCCACTCCCCGAGCGGCTCGTGCAGGGCCAGCCAGCCCGAGACCGCACGGTGCTGCAGCTCCGCGGGGCTGACCCGGGACGGGCCGGGGCCGCCGAGCGCCGCCGGAGCGCGCCGGGCGGCCACCACCGAGGACCGCTCCACGACGTGCACGGTGCCGTCGGTGGTGCCGACGTGCAGGAACGCCGGGGTCAGCCGGTCGAGCCAGCCGACGACGTCGGTGGCCGAGCCGTCGGCCAGCCGGTGCCGTACGGTCCAGCGCTCACCGGGCCGCGCGTCCGCCAGGGCGGCGGTGTGCGGATCCATTCCGATCCCTTTCGTAGGCTGACCTTCGTGGGCAGGCTCTGCCCGCACGCGTGATACTAGGCGCAGGACATCGGCGATCGCCTCGACCGGATCCGCCGTCCTCACCGGACCGGTTGGGTCGGGCCTCGCCCCCTGGATACATTGCCTCGCCCTCGATACAAGGAGTGACCCCGTGACGTACGTCATCGCCCAGCCCTGCGTGGACCTGAAGGACCGTGCCTGCGTCGAGGAGTGCCCGGTCGACTGCATCTACGAGGGCAAGCGGATGCTCTACATCCACCCCGACGAGTGCGTCGACTGCGGGGCCTGCGAGCCGGTCTGTCCGGTCGAGGCCATCTTCTACGAGGACGACACCCCCGAGGAATGGAAGGAGTACTACAACGCGAACGTGGACTTCTTCAGCGACCTGGGCTCCCCCGGTGGCGCGGCCAAGACCGGCGTGATCGACAAGGACCACCCGCTGATCGCGGCGCTGCCCCCCCAAGAGCACGAGGAGTGAGCCGGACGGCTCGCACCAGGACCCCGCTGGCGGCCGGGCTGCCCGACTTCCCGTGGGACAGCCTGGCCGCGGCGAAGGCCCGGGCCGGCCAGCACCCGGGTGGCCTGGTGGACCTCTCGGTCGGGACGCCCGTCGACGCCACCCCCGCGGTGGGTCAGGCCGCTCTCGCCGCTGCGGCTGACAGCCCGGGCTACCCGCTCACCTCGGGCACGCCGGCCCTGCGGTCCGCGATCGCGGACTACCTCACCCGCCGCTGGGGGGCCACGGGTCTCAGCCCGGACGCGACCCTGCCGGTGGTCGGCACCAAGGAGCTGGTGGCCTGGCTGCCCCTGCTGCTCGGGCTGGGTCCCGACGACGTCGTGGTCTACCCGACGATGGCCTACCCCACCTACCTGGTCGGGGCCCGCATCGCGGGCTGCCGGGCGGTGGCCTGCGACGACCTCAACGAGCTGGGTGACCTGGCCCCGGCGTTGGTCTGGCTCAACTCACCGGCCAACCCGACGGGCCAGATCCTGGCCCCCGCAGTCCTCGCCGAGCGGGTCCGCTGGGCCCGCGAGCGGGGGTCCGTCGTGGCCTCCGACGAGTGCTACGGCGAGTTCGGCTGGGACGCCGAGCCGGTCTCGGTCCTGCACCCCGACCTCTGCGCGGGCGACCACACGGGACTGCTGGCGCTGCACTCGCTGTCGAAGCGGTCCAACGTGGCCGGCTACCGCGCGGGCTTCGTCGCCGGTGATGCGGGGCTGGTGGCCGAGCTGCTGGCCGTCCGCAAGCACCTCGGCATGATCGTCCCGCGGCCCGTGCAGGAGGCGATGATCGCCCTGCTGGGCGACGAGGCGCACGTCGAGGTCCAGCGGGAGCGCTACCGCCGCCGACGCGCCGTCCTGCGTCCCGCCCTCGAGGCGGCCGGCTTCACCATCGACCACTCCGAGGGCTCCCTCTACCTCTGGGCCACCCGGGGTGAGGACTGCCGGACCTCGGTCGACCTGCTCGCCGAGCACGGCATCCTGGTCGCGCCGGGGGACTTCTACGGCGAGGCGGCGGACCGTCACGTCCGGGTCGCCCTGACCGGCACCGACGAGCGGGTGGGCGCCGGGGCGGCCCGGCTGCTGGCCGCCTTCGGGACCGGCTCGGCGGCCACGACGGGAGTCTCCGCCTCCGCCTGACGAGCCCGTCAGGGCCGCAGGGTCACGACGACCTCGCGGTCGGCGGCGGCCGGTCCGGCCTTCACCCAGCTGGGCAGGTTGAGGTTGTCGGTCCGCCACTGCCGGTCGGCCACGGTCACCCCCGTCACCCCGTACTGCGAGGCGTTGGCCACCGCGAAGTGCCCGTACGCCCACGCGAGCCGGCTGCTCCTGGCCCGGATGGTCAGGACCTGGCCGTCGCCGCTGTGCGACACCGTCCCGAACGTCTTCGTCAGCGCCCGGGTCAGGGCGGACACGGTGGAGCGGCTGTTGGACCGGTCCAGGCAGGTGAGGGCCTGGGGGGAGTGGCCGGTCAGGGCGCTGGCCAGCACCCGGGCGTCGGCCTCGTGGTCCCGGTAGGCCTCCGGGTAGCCGCTGCGCTGCACCCGCTGGGCGACCTCGGTGATGTCGCCGGTCTCCCAGCCCTTGATCCTGACCAGGGCGTCGTAGAACTTCCCGGTGGCGTAGTAGGGGTCCATCAGCTGCTTCTCGGTGCCCCAGCCCTGGCTCGGCCGTTGCTGGAACAGTCCCACCGAGTCCCGGTCGCCGTAGTCCAGGTTGCGGATCCCCGTCTCCTGGTAGACCGTGGCCATCGCGATCGACGCAGCGCGGGCGGGCAGCCCGCGGCGGACCGACAGGCCGACGATGATCGAGGTCAGCCGCGCCTGGTCCAGGTCGAGTACGACGGAGCTGCCGTCGGCCGTGACGACGCAGCGCTGCTGGCCAGGCGTCGGTGGGGTCAGGTTGCGGTCCCGGAGGTAGGTGAACGCCCCGACCCCGACGGCGATCAGCACGACCAGCGCCAGGACGAGGCATCCGAGACCCCGGTGGGTGGGTCTCACGGTCTCAGTTGGCGTGCAGGGCTTCGTTCAGCTCGACCCCGACGCCCTGCCGGCGTCGCACCTCGATGGCGCCGGTGACCGAGTTGCGGAGAAAGAGCAGCCCCGGCTCGCCGGAGAGGGTGCGGGCCTTGACGACCCGGCCACCGGGCAGGGTGACCTTGGTCGAGGCGGTGACGTAGAGCCCGGCCTCGACCACGCAGTCGTCGCCCAGGGAGATCCCCACCCCGGCGTTGGCCCCGAGCAGGCAGCGGCGGCCGATGGAGATGACCTCCTTGCCCCCGCCCGACAGGGTGCCCATGATCGAGGCCCCGCCGCCGACGTCGGAGTCCTCCCCGACCACCACCCCGGCCGAGATGCGGCCCTCGACCATGGAGATACCCAGCGTGCCCGCGTTGTAGTTCACGAAGCCCTCGTGCATGACCGTCGTCCCGGGGGCGAGGTGGGCCCCCAGGCGTACGCGGTCGGCGTCGGCCACCCGGACCCCGCCGGGCAGCACGTAGTCCACCATCCGGGGGAACTTGTCCACCCCGAAGACGGTGACGTGCCCGTGCGCGGCCCGCAGCCGGGCGCGCACGGCCTCGAACCCAGCCACCGCACACGGGCCGGCGGAGGTCCAGACGACGTTGGGCAGCTGGCCGAAGATCCCGTCCAGGTTGATCGTGCGGGGGGCCACCAGCCGGTGGCTGAGCAGGTGCAGCCGGAGGTAGGCGTCCGCGGTGCTGGCCGGGGCGGTGTCGAGGTCGATCTCGACCTCCATCACGTCCACCCGGACCCCGCGCAGCGCGTCGACCACGGCGGCGGCCAGCAGCTCGGTCGGAGGCTCGCCGCCGCGCGCCGGGCCGAGCACGGGCTCGGGGAAGTAGGTGTCCAGGACCTGTCGGGACTCGTGGACCGACACCAGGCCCCAGCCTGAGGCGGTCCGGCCGGGCGCGGTCGCTGCAGTCGCACTCATCCTCCGAGCCTACCGAACCCGCTGCGGCGCCCGGCCCGCTGAAGGTGGCGGCGGAACGCCCCGGACCCTCCCCGGGGCGACGCCACGGACCCCGGCGCGACGTCGAGTCCCCGGTAGGGTGCGGCTCATGTCTGAGCCACTGAACCTGCAGGGTGACGTCGTCGAGCTGCTGGAGGCGCTGATCGACATCGAGTCCGTCAGCGGCGACGAGGGGGTCATCGCCAACCGCATCGAGGCGTCGCTGCGGCCGTACGCGCACCTGGAGACGATCCGCGACGGCAACGTCGTCGTGGCCCGGACCCGGCTGGGGCGCGCCGAGCGGGTGGTGATCGCCGGTCACATCGACACCGTCCCGATCGCGGCCAACGTGCCGTCCTGGCGCACCGGGTCCGGGGACGAGACGGTCGTGTGGGGTCGGGGGAGCTGCGACATGAAGGGCGGGGTCGCGGTCCAGCTCGCCGCCGCGGCCGCCCTGACTGCCCCGCGCCGCGACGTGACCTGGATCTTCTACGACAACGAGGAGGTCGAGGAGAGCCGCAACGGCCTGGCCCGGATCGCCCGGGAGCGGCCCGAGCTGCTGGAGGCCTCGTTCGCGGTGCTGTGCGAGCCGTCCAACGCCGGGATCGAGGGCGGCTGCCAGGGGACCATGCGGGTCATCGTGGAGCTGGCCGGCGTCGCAGCCCACTCGGCCCGCTCCTGGAAGGGTCACAACGCCATCCACGACGCGGGCGAGGTGCTGCGTCGGCTCACCGACTACCGGGCGGCCGAGGTGGAGGTGGACGGGCTGCGCTACCGCGAGGGCCTGAACGCGGTCGGCATCACGGGCGGGATCGCCGGCAACGTGATCCCGGACCGCTGCCGGATCGAGGTCAACTACAGGTTCGCCCCCGACAAGGACGCCGCGGCGGCGGAGGCCCACCTGCGCGAGGTGTTCGACGGCTTCGATCTGGAGGTGACCGACGTCGCCGAGGGGGCCCGCCCCGGCCTGGACCGACCGGCCGCGGCCGAGTTCGCCGCCGCGGTCGGCGGGGAGCCGACCGCCAAGTTCGGCTGGACCGACGTGGCCCGGTTCGCGGGGCTCGGGGTTCCGGCGGTCAACTTCGGTCCCGGTGACCCGAACAAGGCGCACGCGGACGACGAGTTCTGCCCGGCCGCGGACGTGCACCGCTGCCACGAGGCCCTGCTGCGCTGGCTCGGCTGACCCGACCTGCCCGGCACCTCCGGATCTCCCGGAGGTCGGGGGCCCCACGACCTAGGCTGGCCGCGTGAGTGCACCCCCCAGCGCGCCCGACCCGCAGACCTCCCCCTCCACGACGGGGGACCACCCACCCGCCCCGGTCTCGGACCGCAACGCACCCCGTACGGTGCAGGGCCCGGTCGTCCGCGGCCGCAGCCAGCGGCAGAGCACCACCACCGACCAGCGGCTGCTGGACGCGCGCGGGCCGACGGACTGGGTGCACACCGACCCGTGGCGGGTGCTGCGGATCCAGGCCGAGTTCGTCGAGGGCTTCGGGACCCTGGCCGAGCTCGGGCCGGCCGCCGCCATCTTCGGCTCGGCCCGGACCCTGCCCTCGGACCCGGCGTACGTCCAGGCCGAGACGGTCGCCCGGCGGCTCGCCGCCGCCGGTCTCGCGGTCATCACCGGCGGTGGACCCGGGATCATGGAGGCGGCGAACAAGGGTGCCGCGGAGGCCGGGGGGGTCTCGGTCGGGCTCGGGATCGAGCTGCCCTTCGAGTCGGGGCTGAACCCGTACGTCAACCTGGGCATCAACTTCCGCTACTTCTTCGCCCGCAAGACGATGTTCGTGAAGTACGCCCAGGGCTTCGTGGTGATGCCGGGCGGCTTCGGCACCCTGGACGAGCTGTTCGAGGCCCTGACCCTGGTCCAGACCCGGAAGGTCACCACCTTCCCGGTGGTGCTGTTCGACAGCGACTACTGGGGCGGTCTGGTCGACTGGCTGCGGCGTACGGCGCTGGACCGCGGCGCGATCTCGGCCCCCGACCTGGACATGTTCACCGTCACCGACGACCCGGACGAGGCGGTCGCCGCGCTGCTGTCCCACAAGCCCCACCGCGGCCCGGGGCGTGCGGGGTGAGCGGCGGCGGGCCGCCCCGGGACCGGGTCCGGCCCCGCCGTGGCAGCATCTAGCCATGGAGTGGTTCATAGCGGTGATCGCGGTCGTCGCGTTGGGCGTGGCCGCGATGGCGGCCGCCGGGAGGATGGGACAGATGAGTGACGAACCGGTGCGCGACACCTTCCGGCCGGATCTGCCCGACGGGCCGCTGAGTGCCGAGGACCTGCGCGGCGTACGGCTCGGGGTCACCCTCCGCGGCTACGCCATGGACCAGGTGGATGACCTGATCGCGCGCCTGGCGACCGAGATCGCCGACCGGGACGCCCAGCTCGCGGCCCTGCGGGGGTCAGGCCCGCCCGCGGGGGAGACCGTCCCGGCGGCGCCCGCCGGGACCGACCGGGACGTGCCGCCCGGGCAGGCCGACCCAGACGTGCCGCCCGCGCAGGCCGACCCAGACGTGCCGCCCGGGCGGTCCGGGGACGGCGCGCCCGCCTCCGACCGGGTAATCGGGGAGCAGGTCCGATGAGCGTCCGGCTCGAGGTGGGCGTCCAGATCGCCGCCCCGCCGCTGACGGTGTGGGAGGTCCTGACCGACTGGGCCGGCCAGGCGGAATGGATCCCGCTGACCACCGTGGCGGTGGCCGAGGGTCCCACGACCGGACTCGGGGTCCGGGCCGAGGCGCTGTCCGGGTTCTGGCTGGGTCGGCTGCCGCTGGGACTGCTGGACCGGTTCGTGGTCACCGGATGGGCGCCCCCGGTGTTCGGGACCGGCGAGCTGGAGGTGCTGCACCTGGGGCCCTACTTCACCGGCGAGGGAGTCTTCGCCCTCGACCCGGTCGACGGGGGGACCCGGGTCCGCTGCACCGAGATGATCACGGTGCCGGGCGGGCGGGCCGCCGAGGCCGCGGTCCGGCTGCTGCTGCCCGCGATGCGGCTCGGCTTCCGACAGAGCCTCCGCGACTTCGCCCGGATCGCCGAGAGCAGGCACCGAGATGAGCGCCCGGCCGGGACCTGACGGTCGGCTCCGCTGTCCGTGGGCCCTGGGTGCCCCGGACTACCTGGCCTATCACGACCAGGAGTGGGGGCGGCCGGTCACCTCGGTCGCCGGGCTGTACGAGCGGGTGACGCTCGAGGCGTTCCAGTCCGGACTGTCCTGGCTCACGATCCTGCGCAAGCGGGACGCCTTCCGACGGGCCTTCGCCGGCTTCGACGCGGCGGTGGTCGCCACCTACGGGCCCGAGGACGTGGAGCGACTGATGGGCGACGCCGGCATCGTCCGCAACCGGGCCAAGATCACGGCCGCGGTCGCCAACGCCGCGGTCGTGCACCGGCTGGGCGAGGGGTTCGTCGACCTGCTGCTCGGCTACCGCCGCAGCGACCGGACCCGGCCCACCACCTCGGCCGACGTGCCCGCGGTCACCCCGGCCTCGACCGCCCTGGCGCGGGAGCTCAAGGGCCACGGGTTCGCGTTCGTCGGCCCGACCACCGCGTACGCCCTGATGCAGGCCGTCGGGCTGGTGGACGACCATCTCCGGGACTGCTGCGTCCCGCCCTGGCCCGAGTCCGAGCGACCCGGCGGGGGTCCGGAGCCCGACCGGGTCGCCGCGGCCACGCCCGAGTGAGCTCCGGGGGTCGTCGCGGGACGTCGTGAGCCCGAAACGGCCTGTCCGGGCGGCTGGTCGCCTAGGCTTGGGGCAGTGGTCGGCCCGTCACCGTCCGCCCCCGTCGCGACGACAGGGCTTCCGCACCCGAATGGGTCGGTGGGTCGGCCGTACGGAATAATCATCCGAGCACTACCGGATCACTACAGATGAGGATGCGCGATGGCTGCAATGAAGCCGCGGACTGGAGATGGCCCGATGGAGGTCACCAAAGAGGGACGTGGGATTGTCATGCGGGTCCCGCTCGAGGGCGGTGGACGCCTGGTCGTCGAGCTCAACGCGACGGAGGCGACCGAGCTCGCCGGTGCGCTGAAGGATGTCGTGGGATAGGTCAGGACATGACGACGGGGGCCCTGCCGCACTGCGGCAGGGCCCCCGTCGTCTGTCCGGCCGGTTCGGGCCCGGCTCAGCTCCCGTGGACCTCGATGGCCCGGCGGTAGACGTCGACGGTCTCGGCGGCGATCTTGGCCCAGCTGAACTCGTCGATGCAGCGCTGGCGGCCGGCCAGCCCGAAGGCCCGGGCTCGCTCGGGGTCCCGGGTCAGGCTGTTGATCCGCTCGGCCAGTGAGGCCTCGAACGTGGCGATGGCGTCGGGGTCGTTGGCCTGGGCCGGGTCGTAGGGGACCAGGTAGCCGGTCTCGCCGTCGACCACGACCTCCGGGATGCCGCCCACCGCGGAGGCCACCACCGCGGTCTCGCAGGCCATGGCCTCCAGGTTGACGATGCCCAGCGGCTCGTAGACCGACGGGCAGGCGAAGACCGTGGCGTGCGACAGCACCTGCCGGACGTGCTGGCGGGGCAGCATCTCCTCGATCCACAGCACGTTGCCCCGGGTGGACTGCAGGTGGGCGAAGGCGTCGCCGACCTGCTGGGCGATCTCGGGGGTGTCCGGCGCCCCGGCCAGCAGCACGACCTGGGTCTCGGGGTCGAACTGCTCAGCCGCGCGCACCAGGTGCACCAGGCCCTTCTGTCGGGTGATGCGCCCGACGAAGACCACCGACGGCCGGTCCAGGTCGATGCCGAGGTCACTCACCACATCGGTGCCGGTGTCGGGGGCGAACTCGTCGGTGTCGATCCCGTTGCGGACCACGTGCACCTTGGTCGGGTCGAGGTTGCCGTACGAGTCCAGGGTGTCGGTCCGCATCCCGTTGCTGACCGCGATCACCGCGTCGGCCCCCTCGAAGGCGGTCCGCTCGGCCCACGACGACAGCTGGTAGCCACCGCCGAGCTGCTCGGCCTTCCACGGCCGGTGCGGCTCGAGGGAGTGGGCGCTGACCACGTGCGGGATGCCGTGCAGCAGCCCGGTCAGGTGACCGGCGAGGTTGGCGTACCAGGTGTGGGAGTGCACCAGGTCGACGTCGGGGACCGCCGCCACCATGGACAGGTCGGCACCGAAGACCCGGAGGGCGGCGTTGGCGCCCGGCGGGTAGGTCTCGGCGTGGGCGGTGGCACCTTCGC
>JAOPXW010000224.1 GCA_025964935.1 Friedmanniella sp.
ACTTGCATGTGTTAAGCACGCCGCCAGCGTTCGTCCTGAGCCAGGATCAAACTCTCCGTTGAAAAATATCGACAACCCCACAACCCACCCAAAAGCAGGACATGGAGAGAATCGTCAAAAACAACGAGCTTGAAAACTGACATAGAACCCATTGCTGGGTCAATCAACAATCAATCTCAAAGGAATCCCGACCACCAACAACCCACCCACATTCTCCCAACCCCCACCACCAAAGCAGCAGAAGGAAAGAAGGACATCAGTAAGCCACCAGCAGCACGGGGTATCTTTAGTGCATATTTGGCATTGACTTTTAGCACGCTGTTGAGTTCTCAAACTTCGGGCGCACACCGCGCCAGTGATAAACACTCGCTTGGGGCAACTCGATAAACTTTAATCGCTTTCCTGCACCGAGTCAAATCGGCGATTTCGGCGATTTCGATCCTTCCCACCAGCCCTTCGGGATATCGGTTCGCCCATGACTGAGCGTGCCGAAATCCCGCTGATGTGGTGGGGCCCTGGTCCGGCCGCTGCAGTTACCTGCTTGCGTCCCGCTACCCTCAGGGCTTGAAGAACATTACACGGGTTCCCGCGAAAGCACAAAGCGGGTGAGCAGCCACGTCAGGATCGGTGCCCGGCCGAGCCTCCAACACCTGGTCCGCGGCTTCTCCTCAGCACCCCAGCACCCCAGCACCCCAGCACCCCAGCACCCCAGCACCAACGCTGGCCCGGCGTCGTTGCCGTGCCGTGTACCGCTTCAGCCGGGCCATCCCCCGCCCACACCCCTGGTCTCCTCGCCGGCGCCGGGCAGACTGGGGTCATGACCACGCACACATCGCAGACCGTGACCCGAGAGATCAACGCCCCCGCGGGCCAGATCTTCGACCTCCTCACCAACCCCGACCGGCACGCTGAGTTCGACGGCTCGGGATTCGTCCGCTCCGCCGACAAGGCCCAGCGCATCCAGGGGGTCGGCGACACCTTCCGGATGAACATGGTCGGTGACCACATGGGCGGGGAGTACCAGACCGACAACCACATCAGCGGCTTCCAGCCCGGCAAGCTGATCGCGTGGAAGACCGCCCCGGCCGGGACGGAGCCGCCCGGGTGGGAGTGGATGTACGAGCTCACCTCCGAGGGGTCCGGCGCCACCCAGGTGTCGCTGACCTACGACTGGTCCAAGGTCACCGACAAGGACCTTCTCAAGAAGATCTCTTTCCCCCTGGTCAGCGCCGACGCGATGGACGCCTCGCTCGCCTCGCTGGCCTCCGCGGTCAACGGCTGAGCATCACCACGGCCACACCGATGGCCTGAAACCTTCGGCGGTCCTGTTCCCAGGGCCGCCGAAGCCGTCTCCGAGGGCGTCCGGCCGCGACCGGGATGCCCCCCGGGGGTGGGCGGTCCCGTCCGGCCCCGCAAGGCCCTCACCAGCAACGCCCGGTGCGACCGTCCCGGGGGGCGTCACACCGGGCGTTGCCTCGGTCGGTCGTGCAGAGGGTCAGGCGCTCTTCTCGCGCCGCTCCCGCTTGGCCAGCTTGTCCCGCGGCACCAGGGTCGGTAGCACCGAGTCCTTGACGACCTCCTCGGTGATGATCACCTGAGCGATGTCCTCACGGCTGGGCACGTCGTACATGATGTTCAGCAGCACCTCTTCAAGGATCGCTCGCAGCCCCCGGGCACCGGTCCCGCGCAGCAGAGCCAGGTCGGCGATCGCCTCGATCGCATCAGGGGTGAACTCCAGCTCCACCCCGTCCAGCTCGAACAGCTTGCGGAACTGCTTGATCAGCGCGTTCCTGGGCTCGATCAGGATCCGGATCAGGGCATCCCGGTCCAGCGGGCTGACCGAGGCGATCATCGGCAGCCGTCCGATGAACTCGGGGATCAACCCGAACTTGACCAGGTCCTCGGGGCGGACGTCGGCGAACGGGTCCTCCGACTCGGGCTTGCGGGACGCCGAGTCGTTGTTGAAGCCCAGCGGCCGCTTGCCGACCCGCGAGGAGACGATGTGGTCCAGCCCCGCGAACGCTCCCCCCACGATGAACAGCACGTTGGTGGTGTCGATCTGGATGAAGTCCTGGTGCGGGTGCTTGCGCCCGCCCTGCGGGGGCACCGAGGCCGAGGTCCCCTCCAGGATCTTCAAGAGCGCCTGCTGCACGCCCTCCCCGGACACGTCCCGGGTGATCGACGGGTTCTCGCTCTTGCGGGCGATCTTGTCGACCTCGTCGATGTAGATGATCCCGGTCTCGGCCTTCTTCACGTCGAAGTCCGCGGCCTTGATCAGCTTGAGCAGGATGTTCTCGACGTCCTCCCCCTCGTAGCCGGCCTCGGTCAGAGCCGTGGCGTCGGCGATGGCGAACGGCACGTTCAGCATCTTGGCCAGCGTCTGGGCCAGGTAGGTCTTGCCGCAGCCGGTCGGGCCGATCAGCAGGATGTTCGACTTCCCCAGCTCGACCCCGTCGTCCTCGGCCCGCCGAGCGGGGTTGGCGGTCTGAGCCTGCACCCGCTTGTAGTGGTTGTAGACCGCTACGGCCAGCGCCTTCTTGGCGTTGCCCTGACCGATGACGTAGCCGTCCAGGAACTGTCGGATCGCTTGAGGCTTGGGCAGCTCCTCGAGCAGACCGACCTCGGTCCCCTCGGAGAACTCCTCCTCGATGATCTCATTGCAGAGATCGATGCACTCGTCGCAGATGTAGACACCTGGTCCAGCGATGAGCTTCTTGACCTGCTTCTGGCTCTTTCCGCAGAACGAGCACTTGAGCAGATCGCCGCTTTCTCCGATGCGCGCCACATCGCCTCCTTCCTACCTCGCCCCGCTGAGGGGTCCTGCCAATCTAACGTGACCATCGGTCGATCCGGAGGATATTGAGCCCCCCGCCGCGCGGGCCGGAGCGCCCGACCCGCCCGGCTCGTCGGATCAGACCGGGAGTGCCTTGAGCGAGGTCAGGACCTCATCGATGATCCCGTACTCCAGCGCCTGCTCGGCGGTGAGGTACTTGTCGCGCTCGATGTCGCGGCTCACGTCGCTGAGATCCTTGCCCGTGTCGTCGGCCAGCATCTGCTCCATCAGGGAGCGGATGCGGAGGATCTCGCGGGCCTGGATCTCGATGTCGGAGGACTGCCCGTAGCCGCCCTCGGTGGCCGGCTGGTGGATCAGGATCCGGCTGTTCGGCAGCGCCAGTCGCTTGCCCTTGGTGCCCGCCGCCAGGATCACGGCGGCCGCCGAGGCGGCCTGTCCCAGGCACACGGTCCGGACGTCGGGCTTGATGTAGCGCATGGTGTCGTAGATCGCCGTCAGCGCGGTGAAGGACCCACCGGGTGAGTTGATGTAGATCTCGATGTCCCGGTCGGCGTCCATCTGCTGCAGGCAGAGCAGCTGCGCCATCACGGCGTTGGCGATCTCGTCTGAGATCGGGGTCCCGAGGAAGATGATGCGGTCCTCGAAGAGCTTCGTGTAGGGGTCGATTCGCCGCATCCCGTAGGAGGTGCGCTCTTCCCACTGCGGGATGTAGTAGTCCATCGTGGGGGCGAACTGCTGGCCTTCGGCCATCGGTGCGCGGGCCCCCCCGAGTGCGGGCACGGAGAAGTTGCTGGTCACGGAGATCCGTTCCTTCACTGGTTGGGGGCTTGGGACGAGGGGATCTGGGCCGCCGAGGCGTAGACGTGGTCGATCTGCCCGTACGCCTTCGCGTCCTCGGCCGTGAACCAACGGTCGCGGTCGGAGTCGGCCTCGATCTGCTCCAGGGTCTGACCGGTGTGCTCGGCGATCAGGCGCTGCATCACGTTCTTGATGTGCAGCGACTGCTCGGCCTGGATCCGGATGTCACTCGCCGTGCCGCCGAGACCGCCGGAGGGTTGGTGCATCATGATCCGGCTGTGCGGCAGGGCGTACCGCTTGCCCTTGGTGCCGGCGCAGAGCAGGAACTGCCCCATCGAGGCCGCGAGGCCCATGGCGACCGTGGCGACGTCGTTGGAGATCCAGTTCATGGTGTCGTAGATCGCCATGCCGGAGTCGACCGAGCCGCCGGGGGAGTTGATGTAGAGGTAGATGTCCTTGTGCGGGTCCTCTGCGTTCAGCAGGAGCATCTGCGCGCAGATCGCGTTCGCGTTCTCGTCGCGGACCTCGGAGCCCAGGAAGATGATGCGGTTCTGCAGCAGTGCCTGGTAGACGTTGTCGTCGAGCCCGAGGCCGGTGCGGCTGGCTGCGCGCGGCTGGGTGACACTCGCCAGGTCGGGGTAGCCAAAGTGTGCGTTCACAGGCTCGAACCTACCCCGCAGAACCGACAGAACGGTCGTGGTGAACCCTCTGTTCGCTGTGGGCGCAGAGTCGCCGGGCGACCCCTCGAGGCGGCCCGGAACAGGCAGATGGCCGGGGCCGGGGACGTGTCCCCCGCTCCGGCCACCTCCCCCGCTGGCTCATGAACCCCGAGTGACGCTCCCCCGAGCTGCTCTCCCGAGTCTGAGTCCAGGCGCGGCGCCCGGCGTACGCAGGCCCTCCCCCTGAGGGGTCTGCGACGCATCGGGCGCCCACTCGTCGTGGTGCCGGCGGCGACCTCCCCCAGATCTGGGTCACGCCGGACCCACAGCGAGTGACGCTGGTCAGTCCCGGCCACCTCTGGTGACCACGATCAGCCTGACCCGAGGACCTTGATCTGGAGTTGCGGCTCCTTGTGGTTTCGCTCAAGATCCCGGCCCCGACGCCCCGGCTGGGAGGCCAACCTCAAGAAAGGCTCAAGATCGGTCGGGATGAGCGCTTTCACCACGCCCTGGTACGAAATGCCCCGCCCTCCCGCGGAGGGAGGACGGGGCATCGTCGAGGCGAGGCGAGCCGTCGGTCAGGCCTTGGCGTCGTCGGTTCCGGCGTCGTCGGAGCCGGCCTCGACCGCGGGCGCCGCGTCGGCGGTGGCCGCATCGTCAGCCGGCGCGTCGGTCGCCGTCTCGGCCTCAGCCGGTGCGTCGGTGGCCAGCGAGCCGTCCTCGCGGAGACCCGCGAGGTCGACCCGGTCGCCGTTGCTATCGGTCACAGTCGCCGACTCCACGATCAGGGCGAGCGACTTGCCCCGCCGGATCTCGAGCATGTACTCGTCGATGTGGTGCGGGTGCTCCTGCAGGTGGTCAGCGACCTGCTGCGGCGGCACGTTGTCCGCCTGGGCCTTGCGGATGATGTGCTGCGTCAGGTCGTTCTGGTCCACCGAGATGGACCGCTCCTCGGCGACCTTGTCCAGCACCATCTGCGCCTTCAGGGCCTGGGTGGAGCGAGCCTCGACATCGGTCCAGAACTCCTCCTCCGTCTGACCCTCCTCAGCGTCGAGCAGGTACTGCTCGAGGGTGAGCTGGGCCTGGCCGAGCTGGCTGGTGATCTGCTGACGGCGGGCGTCGAGCTCGGAGGCGAGGATGTTCTCCGGGATGGCCACGTCGAGGCTGTCGACCAGGGCCTCGAGGACCGCGTCGCGGGCCTGGCCGGCCTGCTCGAGGCGCGCCATCTGCCGCAGCCGGGTCGCGATGTTGGCCCGCAGCTCCTCGATGGTGTCGAACTCGGAGGCCTGCTGGGCCAGCTCGTCGTCGGCCTCGGGCAGCTCGACGGCCTGGACCTGCGTGACCGTGACGAGGATGTCGGCCTCCTCGTCCTTCAGCGGGCCACCGACCAGCTTCGAGGTGAAGGTGGTGGACTCGCCGGCGGACAGGCCGGTCACGGCCTCGTCGAGCCCGTCCAGCATCTGCCCCGAGCCGACCGTGTACTCCAGCTCCTCGGCGGTCGCGTCGGCCAGGGTCTCGCCGTCCTTGCTCGCCACCAGGCTGATGGTGAGGACGTCGCCGTCGGCCGCGGCGCGCTCGACGGTCTCGCGCGACCCGAAGCGGGTGCGCAGGATGCCGATCTGGTCCTCGACGAGGGAGTCGGGCACGTCCAGGGCCTCGACCTCGGCGGTCAGGGTGCCGAAGTCGGGCAGGTCGAACTCGGGCCGCACGTCGACCTCGGCGGTGAACTCGATCAGGTCGCCGTCCTCGAGCTTGGTGACCTCGAGCTCGGGCTGGGCGAGCGGCGACAGCTTGTTCTCGGCCACGGCCGCGCCGTAGAAGCCCTGCCAGGAGTCGTTGAAGGCCTCCTGGATCACGACGCCGCGCCCGAAGCGCTGGTCGATGACCATGGCCGGGACCTTGCCGCGGCGGAAGCCGGGAATCGAGACGGTCTTGGCGATCTCGGCGTACGCCTTGTCCATGCTGGGCTTGAGATCTGCGAACGGAACCTCGACGGTGATCTTGACCCGCGTGGGGCTCAACTGCTCGACAGTGCTGGGCACGCTACAACTCCTGTGTTCGTGGCGGGGGCCGGACGGCCGCCCGGGACTGGCTCGCTCACGGAGCCCCGGCAATCCTACGGTCCGGCTCCGACGCTGCCAAAACCCCCGTCCGGGCTCGCGCTGCCCACGCTCACGGAGCAGGGGCGCCGGAGCGGGGCGTACGCCGGGGCGGCGGTTGGTCGGGCAGCGCCTTGGGCCCTACACTCGAGCCGACGTCGAGCCGTGCCCAACACCACACGAGCTGGACGCCACGGGGCGTAGCGTAGTGGCTAGCGCGTCTGCTTTGGGAGCAGAAGACCGCAGGTTCGAGTCCTGTCGCCCCGACTCTGAAGGCTCGGGATGTCATGATGGTCCCCGGCCTCAGGCC
>JAOPXW010000227.1 GCA_025964935.1 Friedmanniella sp.
GGTGATCACCGTGACGGCGCGCAACGTCGGGCCCGGTACGCCGCTGGCGCTGAGCCGGGGCGACCTGGTCAACCTGGCCCAGGACCCCCGGCTGCGCTTGCCGAACCTCTGAGGCCGAACCTCTGAAGCCGACCCGGGCAGGCCGACCCGGGCAGGCCGACCCGGGGCAGGCGGCCTCCGGCCGTGACCTGGAGCGTGACCTGGGGGCCGGGCGGGATCAGGCCGGGAAGGGCTCGGGACCGGGGCGGGCGGGCACCCGGGGGCCGGAGTCGGAGCCGCCGGGCAGGTCGAGCAGAGCCGGGACGACGGCGATCAGGCCGACCAGGATGATCCCGAGCACCGCAGCCACGTTGACGATGAGCTGTAGGAGTTCCATGACCCCAATGTCCCTCCGGTGTCTGTGCGTTCGCTGTGCCCCGGACCTGCTCAGGATGTGGCTTCGGGGCCCCGTACGCCGGACCCCCGGACCGCCTCCGCCACCGCCCTGATCTGCTCCGGTCCCACCCGGCAGCAGCCCCCGACCAGTCGCGCGCCGTCGGCCACCCAGCCCTGCACCTGGCCGGGCGCCAGCGCCGGCGACCCGGTCCACCGACGCGCCACCGCGTCCCAGTCCTCCCCGCTGTTGGGGTAGACCACGACCGGCTTCCCGCTGGCGGCGGCCGACTCGACGAGGGTGTCCACCTCCCGCGGGTGGGTGCAGTTGACCCCGACCGCCAGCACCTGCGGCACGTCGGCGGCCATCGCGTACGCCTCCGCCACCGGCTCCCCCGCCCGCGTCCGCCCGTCGGCGCAGGTCAGCGAGAGCCAGCAGGGTAGGTCGAGCCGGGCCACCTCGAGCAGCAGCGCCTCCACCTCGGCCAGGCACGGGATGGTCTCCAGGGCCAGCACGTCGGGCCCGGCCGCGGCCAGGACCTCCAGTCGGGGTCGGTGCCAGGCCGCGAGCTCGGCGACCGATTGCCCGTAGTCCCCGCGGTACTCCGACCCGTCGGCCAGCGCGGCCCCGTACGGTCCGACCGAGGCCGCCACCCAGAGGTCGCCGCCCCCGGCCTGCTGCCGGGCCCGGTCGGCCAGCCGTACGCTGCGGGTGAGCAGCTCCGCCGGGTCGTGGCCCTGCGCCGCGAGACCGGCGAAGGAGGCCTGGTAGGAGGCGGTGGTCGCGACCTGCGCCCCGGCCGCGAAGTAGGCGGCGTGCGCGGCCACGACGGCCTCCGGCGCCTCGGCGAGCAGCCGGGCCGACCAGAGCGTGGAGCTGAGGTCGTGGCCCTGCGCCTCGAGCTCGGTGGCCAGCCCGCCGTCCAGGACCACGGGCGGGCCTTGGCGCAGCGCCTCCCGCAGAGGGGTCCGGGTCATCCCCCCAGCCTAGGTCTACCCAGGTTTCTGACCCTCGACCCAGGTTGCAAGCTGGGTCAAGCAGCCGGAACCTAGGTCTACCTAGGTTTCTGACCCTCGACCCAGGTTGCAAGCTGGGTCAAGCAATCGGAACCTGGGTCTGGTCGGGTGGCCGGCGCCCTTGCCGAGGTGCGGCATGCTGGTCTGCACCGACGCCAGCCACGCCACCGGTGTCACTCACGGGGGAGCACGCGAGACCATGAACCCATACGTCCGACTGACCGACGCCCAGCCGGTGAGCCGCCGCAGCCTGCTGGTCAACGCGGGCCTGGCGGGGCTCACGCTCGCGGGTCTGAGCGCCTGCGGGAGCAGCAGCAGCACCGCGGCCGAGCCGCCGGCCAGCGCGGCCACCGGGGTGACGGCGCCCACCGCGGACATCCCCGTGGGCGGCGGCAAGATCTTCGCCGACGCGCAGGTCGTGGTGACCCAGCCGACCAAGGGGAGCTTCAAGGCGTTCTCCTCGATCTGCACCCACGCCCGTTGCCCGGTCGCCGACGTGACCACGACGATCAACTGCGCCTGCCACGGCAGCAAGTTCGCCCTCGCCGACGGCGCCGTGGTCAACGGACCCGCCGCCACCCCGCTGCCCGCCAGGACCGCCAAGGTCGAGGGGTCCTCGGTCGTCGTCTCCGCCTAGACCCGGCCGCCGCTCAGGCGGTGGCGGGCTCCGGCTCGCGCGGTCGGCCGGCGGCGACGCCGACCAGAGCGGTGCAGGCGAGGGCGAGCAGGGCGACCGCCGCCAGCAGCCCGGGGTAGGGGACGGCGTACGCCAGGCCGGCCAACAGCACCGGCAGCACGAAGCCCCCGTACGTCAGGGCGTAGTAGACGCCGGTCAGCCCGGCCAGGCTGTGCGGGTCGGCCATGGCCTGCACCTCGACCAGGCCGGCCACGATGCAGATGCCGTAGCCGAGCCCGAAGCCGGCGGCGCAGACCAGGGCCAGCCCCGGCGAGCGGACGCTCGCGTCGACGGCGAGCACGGCCGTGGCCAGCGCCACCAGACCCAGCCCGACCGCGCCGGGGCGACCCCCCGTACGCCGGGCCAGGGCCGGGACGAAGGGCTGCACCCCTGCGCCGAAGGCCAGCGTGACCACGGCCGCGAGCGCGGCGAAGGCGACCCGGTAGGGCCCGACCTGGCCGGCGACCAGGGCCGGCCCCACGACGAAGGCCATCGCGGGCGCAGCGAAGACCCAGGGCGCCATCGGCAGCACGACCCGTCGGAAGCGCCGCCGGTGCGCCGGGGGGACCCGGAGGTCCGCCCGCAGGCTCCGGGCGGGACCCGCCGAGCCCCCGGTCCGGGTCTCCCGGGCCCGCAGCAGGGGGACGGCGGCGGCCAGCGAGAGCGCGATCTGGACCCCGTACGGCAGCAGCGTGGGCGCGGGGCCCCACTGGGCCAGGGCCCCCGACACCCCGGCTCCGACCCCGAAGCCGGCCGTCAGGGTGAGCGAGGCGCGGCGGGCCCGGGTCGCGGGCTCCGCGTCGTGCGAGGACAGCTCCTTGATCCAGCTGGTCCCGACCACCATGGCCACGGCGACGCTGAGACCGCTGACGAAGCGCCCGGCGCACATCAGGCCCGCCTGGGCGCCCCCGAGCCCCAGGACCACGCTGCCGAGCACCCCCAGGCCCAGGGCCAGCACGACGAGGCGCTTGCGGCCGTGCTCGTCCGAGAACGGCCCGGCGACCAGGAAGCCCGGGGCCAGCCCGAGGATGTAGAAGGCGAAGAAGAGGTTGACCTCGACCGCAGAGTAGCCGTCGACCGCGCGGTACATCAGCAGCAGCGGGGAGAAGTGGTTGCCGCCCCAGGCCGCCAACAGCACGGCCGGCGCGACGGCCCGCCACCCTCCGGCGGTCAGGCCCCCCTCGGCAGCGGGAGCGGCCGGCGGGGGCGGGGAGGACGACACCACCAGACCCTAGCGAGCCGGTGGCCGTGAGGTGGATCACAGGACGTGACAGCCGGACCGCCCGCGGCGTCCTATCCTCAACACGCCCAGGACTTCCCCGGCCCCAACCACGGGTCGGCGGGAGCGCTGACCCACCCACCTCGAGCCCACGGAGAACCCATGCCCCAGCCACCCCTCAGCGCCCAGCCCGCGCAGGTCGCCCCCGCTCGCCCCGCGAAGGACGAGGCCCGGGCATGAGCGGCGAAGCCGTCTCGGACGAGTCGGTCGCCCGGGCCCTGGGGGCGTACGCCGGCATGGTCCACCGGGTGCTGGCCGACCCCAGCCGCTGGCTCGGGCTCGACTCCGAGCCGGGGCCCGGGGCCCGCTTCCCGGCCAAGGCCCTGGACGCCGTACGGGACCGGGTGCTGGGCGAGACCACTCCGGCGTCCCCGGGGTGGGCGGCGCTGCCGCTGGAGGAGCGGGACCGCTGGTGGGTCCGACGGATCGGTGTCACCGCCGGCGTCACCGCCGCCGCCCCCCGCTTCGCCGGGGCGCTGGCCGACCGGCTGCCGCTGGTCGACGCCCTGGGGGCCGCCGCGGCCGGTCTCGCGGTGTGTGCCGCCGCCCGCGAGCGCGGCGTGACTGCCGCCGCCGACTGGGTGCCGCTGCTGTCCCGGGTATTGCTCGACCGCGAGCTGCCGGCGACCGCCCCGGTCCCCGACGCGGCCGCGTCCGAGGCTCGGCTGGAGTCCGACCCGGAGCCGGGTGAGCCCGCGGCACCCCCGGCGACCGGTCTGCGGGCCGGACTGAAGAGCGGGGTCCGGACCCTGTGGCAGCTGGCCCGGGCGTTCTTCGAGCTGCAGGGGATGCTGGGCGAACGCCCACGCGGCAACCTGCTGGCCCGCGGACTGGCCAAGATCCCCGTGGTCGGTCTGGCCGGCGGCTGGCTGGACGAGCGCGGCGCGATCGCCAAGGCGTCCGAGCGGACCGCCCGGCTGCTGCGCTGACCCTGCCTGCGAGGCAACCTGAACCGGCTGTCCGACCTGCCTGCTGAAACCAGTCCCCTGTCGGGCTGACGCCGACCAAGCTGGCCAGGAACGACAAGAAGGGCCCCGGATCCCTCCGGGGCCCTTCTTCGTGTGGGACATCCCACGGGTCGTGCGCGAGGGGGGATTTGAACCCCCACGTCCTTGCGGACACTGGCACCTGAAGCCAGCGCGTCTGCCGTTCCGCCACTCGCGCTCCGGTCCAGGAGACCTCCCTGAACCAGCCGAAGAAGGCTAGCACGTCTGAGCGGGTCCCCTTGCCGCCGTTTCGCCGGACCGCGGCGACGACGCGACGCACGCCGTCGTGAACAGGGATCCGGGCGGGCGGGACCGATAGCATCGAGGTTGATCTGACGGAGGGAGGGGACATGGGCATCTTCGAACGCTTCGAGAAGAAGGTCGAGGGAGCGGTGAGCGGCGCATTCGCGCGCGCGTTCAAGGGCGACGTGCAGCCGGTCGAGATCGCCGCCCGTCTGCAGCGTGAGCTGGACGCCGAAGCCAAGCTCGTGTCACGTGACAAGCGTCTCGTCCCCAACGAGTTCGCGGTCGGTCTGTCCGAGCACGACCACGACAAGCTCACCCCCTACGGCGACGCGCTGAGCACCGAGCTCGCCGACGAGCTGCGCGGCCACGCCCGCGAGCGGGGCTACACGTTCAACGGACCCGTCCGGATCGAGTTCGACCTGGACTCCAGCCTCCCCACCGGCCGCTTCACGGTCACCTCCGCCGCGGTCGCCGGGGTCGAGTCGGTGCGGGACGAGGCCCCCACAAGCCGACCACCGGCCCGGCCGCAGCCCGCCGTGGGACCGCAGCCGGACCCCCGCCCGGCCCCGCGTACGCCGACGGTCGCCCCGGAGCCAGGTGCCCCGGCCACCCGCCCCGACGAGCACGGGCTCTACCGACCCGCCGAGCGGCCGTCCTTCGCGGCCCCGACCGAGCTGGTGCTGGAGGTCAACGGCACCCGGCACCCGCTGCGCGCGCCGGGTCTGACCATCGGCCGCGGGACCGACGCCGACCTGCGCATCAACGACCCCGGCATCTCGCGGCTGCACGCCGAGATCCGGGTCGGCGAGGCCGGCCCGGGCCAGATCGACATCGTCGACCTGGGCTCGACCAACGGCATCGTCGTCGACGGGCAGAAGGTGCGCCAGGCCGCGCTGCACGAGGGCTCGCGGATCGAGATCGGCTCCACGCGGATGCTCGTCCACGCCCCCACCGGGCGCTGACCGCCGCATGTCGGAGATCGCCCTCACCGTCATCAAGGTGCTCTTCCTCGCCCTGCTGTGGCTGTTCATCCTGTCGGCGGTGTCGGTCATCCGCAGCGACCTGTTCGGGCGTACGGTGCCGGCGCCCGACCAGCCGCAGGCCCGGGAGCTGGAGAACCCACCGCCGCCGCCGCGACGGACCAAGCGTCAGCGCGGCGAGCCGCGGGTGCTGACCATCACCCAGGGGCAGCAGGCCGGGGAGTCGGCCGAGCTGGCCGGCGGGACGGTCATGATCGGCCGGGGTGCGGACTGCCCGCTGATCCTGGACGACGACTACGTCTCGACCCGGCACGCCCGGGTGGTGGTGAACGCCGAGGGGGTCTACATCGAGGACCTCGGGTCGACCAACGGCACCTACGTCAACGGCCAGCGGATCACCGCCCCGACCACCATCACGCTGTCGGACACGGTCCGGATCGGCAAGACGATCCTCAAGCTGGAGCCGTGAGCTGATGGCCCTGGCCCTGCGCTACGCCGCCCACTCCGAGATCGGCCTGGTCCGCAAGAACAACCAGGACTCCGGCTTCGCCAGCCCGCAGCTGCTCCTGGTCGCGGACGGGATGGGCGGAGCGGCCGCCGGGGACCTGGCGTCGGCGGTCGCGGTCGACACCCTGAAGACCGCCGAGGTGCACGACGGGGGCGAGCAGATGCTCAGCACCCTCGCCGAGGCCCTGGCCGAAGCCAACGACCGGATCGCCGACCTGGTCGAGGCCGACCTGACCCTGGACGGGATGGGCACGACCGTCACCGGCGCCCTGTTCGACGGGACCCGGCTCGGCCTGGTCCACATCGGCGACAGCCGGGCCTACCTGCTCCGCGACGGAGCCCTGAGCCGTCTCACCCACGACCACAGCTGGGTCCAGTCGCTGATCGACGAGGGCAAGATCAGCGTCGCCGAGGCCGCCTACCACCCGCACCGGTCGCTGCTGCTGCGCGTGCTCAACGGTCAGACCGCCAACGACCCCGACCTGACCCTGGTGCCGGTGCAGTCCGGCGACCGGCTGATGTTCTGCAGCGACGGCGTCTGCGGTCTGGTCGACGACGTCGGCATCGAGGAGGCGCTGCGGCGACCGTCCCTGGCCGAGGCCACCCAGGCGCTGGTGGACAGAGCCCTGGCCGGCGGCGGCGTGGACAACATCACCGTCATCGTCGCCGACGTCATCGACGCGGGCGAGGACGAGGCGCTCGCGATCCCGCCGCCCCTGCTGCTCGGGGCGGCCGCCGAGCGTCACATCCCCGACCTCACCACGACCGCGGCCAGCACGGAGCCGACGGTGGTCACCGCCCGGTCCGAGGTCGCCGCGCCCGCCGGCCCGCACGAGGACGAGGCCCGCTACAACCCCCAGCCCCCGCGCCAGCGCCGCCTCGGCCGTCCCCTGGTGGGGGTCCTGGTCCTGGTGCTGATCGCCGCCGCCGGGCTCGGGGCGGCGTACGCCTGGACCCGCACCCAGTACTTCGTCGGGGCCGCCGGGGAGCAGGTCGCCATCTTCCAAGGGGTCTCGGAGGGGCTGCCCGGGCTCCGGCTGTCCAACGTGTACGAGATCCAGCCGGTGCGGATCGCCGACCTGCCGCCCTTCTACGCCGACCAGGTCCGGGCCAACATCGACGTGGCCAGCCTGGCGTCGGCCCGCCAGACCGTCGAGCAGCTCACCGGTGCCGCCCGGCGGTGTGCGGGGACCGGCGCGACCCCCTCGGCCGGCACCAGCAGCACGCCGAAGGCCTCCCCGTCGCCGAAGCCCTCGACGACGCCGGCCGCGACCCCCAAGCCGAGCGGCAGCGCGACCCCGTCGGTGAGCACCTCCCCCTCCCAGCCCACACCGTCCACGGCCGTCTCCCCGGGGGCGGGCTGTTGAGCACCGACGCCGCCCCGCCGTTCACCGTCATCCCCCGCAAGCGCCGGGGGGTGGAGCTGGCCCTGGTCGCCTTCGCCCTGGTGCTGGTCCTGGCCGCGTACGCGCAGGTCGACCTCAACGTCACCGGGGAGCTGTCCCCCCGCTTCAGCCTGGTCGCCGGTGTCGCCGCGGGGCTGGCCCTGGTCGCCCACGGCGTGCTGCGCTGGCGGCTGCCGTACGCGGACCCGGTGCTGCTGCCGTGTGTCGTCGCCCTGAACGGGCTCGGCCTCACGATGATCCACCGGATCGACCTGATCAACTCCCCGCCCGTGCACGGCGCCCGCCAGCAGCTGATCTGGACCGTCATCGGGGTGGTGATGTTCGTGGCCGTCGTCGTCCTGCTGCGGGACCACCGGCCGCTGCAGCGCTTCACCTACACGATCGGGCTGGCCGGCATCCTGCTGCTGCTGCTGCCGCTGACCCCCGGGCTGGGGACGACGAAGTTCGGCGCGCGGATCTGGATCCAGGTCGGGCCGTACAGCTTCCAGCCCGCCGAGGCGGCCAAGCTGCTGCTCGCGGTGGCCTTCGCGGCCTACCTGGTGGAGAAGCGCGACGTGCTGGCGCTGGCCGGCTACCGGCTGCTGGGCATCGACCTGCCGCGGGCCCGCGATCTGGGTCCGATCCTGGCCATGTGGGCCCTGAGCCTGGCGATCCTGGTCCTGCAGCGCGACCTCGGCACCTCGCTGCTGTTCTTCGGGCTGTTCGTGATGATGCTCTACGTGGCCACCGAGCGCGCCGGCTGGCCGGTGCTGGGGACCCTGCTGTTCGCCGTCGGGGCCTACTTCGGCTACCTCAACTTCGGTCACGTACGGGTCCGGGTCGGGGCCTGGCTGCACCCGTTCTCCGACTACGACGCCTACTACCAGGTCATCAACGCCCAGTTCGGGATGGCCTGGGGCGGTCTGCTCGGCACGGGCCTCGGCCTGGGCCGGCCGGGTCTGACCCCGCTGGCCCGCAGCGACTTCATCGCCGCCGCCCTCGGGGAGGAGCTCGGCATGACCGGGCTGATGGCGCTCATCATGATCTACGGGCTGATCGTGGCGCGCGGGCTGCGGACCGCCCTGCAGTGCCGTGAGCCGTTCGGCAAGCTGCTGGCGGCCGGTCTCGCCTTCGCGTTCGCCCTCCAGGTCTTCACCATCATCGGCGGGGTGACCCGGCTGCTGCCGCTGACCGGGCTGACCACGCCGTTCATGTCCCAGGGCGGCTCCTCGCTGGTCTGCAACTGGATCGTGGTGGCCCTGCTGCTGGTCATCTCCCACCACGCCCGACGACCGGTGGCCACGGCCGGTCCGCTGAACCCGGACGCCGAGACCACCCAGCTGATCAGGGCCGCCGCGTGAACCGCCCCATCCGCCGGGTCGCGTTCGTGGCCATGATGATGTTCGCGCTGCTGCTGGCCAACGGCACCTACATGATGATCTTCCGGCAGAGCTCGCTGGAGGCGCAGCCGCAGAACCGCCGGGTCCGCGACGCGCAGTTCGCCCAGGACCGGGGGGCCATCCTGGCCGCGGGCAAGACCGAGATCGCCAAGACCACCACGGCCAAGGACCGCTTCAAGTTCCAGCGCGTCTACCCCGCCGGCGAGCTGTACGCCCCGGTCACCGGGTTCTACTCCTACGACCACGGCAGCTCCGGCCTGGAGAGCAGCGCCAACGCCGCCCTCTCGGGCACCGACGACGCCCTCTTCGTCCGGCGGCTGATCGACCTGGCCACCGCGCGGACGCCGCAGGGCGCCAGCGTGCAGACCACGATCGTGCCCCGGATCCAGCAGGCCGCGGCGGCCGCGCTGGGCAACCAGAAGGGGGCCGTGGTGGCCCTGGACCCCACGACCGGGGCGGTGCTGGCCCTGGTCACCAGCCCCCGCTACGACCCCAACGCCATCGCCAGTCACGACGTGGACGCCGCCGGCCGGGCCTACGACACGCTCGCCGCTGACCCGACGCGGCCCCTGTCCAACCGGGCCGCCCGCGAGATCTACCCGCCCGGGTCCACCTTCAAGCTGGTCACCGCGGCCGCGGCGCTGGCCGACGGCAAGACCCCCGACTCCACGGTGGCCTCGCCGAACCGGCTCAAGCTGCCCGGGACCAGCACCTACCTGCCCAACTCGACCAACTGCGGCGGCACCCAGGTCTCGATCACCCAGGCGCTCAAGGTCTCCTGCAACACCGCCTTCGCCAACCTCGGGCTGCAGCTGGGCGAGGACAAGCTGCGCAAGCAGGCCCAGCTCTTCGGCTTCGACCAGCGGCACCTGGCCGAGCTCGGCGGGGTGGCCAGCCAGTTCCCCGACCAGCTCGAGGACAGCCAGCTCGCCCTCAGCGCGATCGGCCAGTACGACGTGGCCGCCAGCCCGCTGCAGATGGCCATGGTGACCTCCGCGATCGCCAACGACGGGGTCCTGATGGACCCGTACGTGGTGTCGATGGTGCAGGCCCCCGACCTCAAGCCGATCCAGACGCACAAGCCGACCGCCCTCTCCACGGCCATGACGCCGGCCAACGCCCGCGAGCTGCAGCAGATGATGGGGATCGTGGTCAGCCAGGGCACCGGGTCCAGCGCCCAGATCCCCGGCATCGGGGTGGGCGGCAAGACCGGCACGGCGCAGTCGGACCTGAGCCGGAAGCCGTACGCCTGGTTCACCTCCTTCGCCCCGCTGGACGCCCCGAAGATCGCGGTGGCGGTGGTCATCGAGGACGCCGCCGTGCCCCGGAACGACATCGCGGGGGGCCGACTGGCCGCCCCTGTCGCCCGTGCGGTGATGGAGGCGGCCCTGTGAGGACCGGCGGAGCAGTGCGCACCGGAGCCGGGCGGGCCACAACGGCCCGCTGGGCCGGGGTGCGGGACGACGTGGGGGCCGGACCGGCCCGTACGACCGGGGCCGGGGTCGGTCACCGGGGTGGCGGCGAGAGAGGATCGGGGACATGACGGGCGATCCGAACGTGGTCGGGGGCCGCTACGAGATGTCCGACACCCTCGGGCGGGGCGGCATGGCCGAGGTCCGGCGGGCGGTCGACCGACGGCTGGGCCGTCCGGTGGCGGTCAAACAGCTTCGACCCGACCTGGCCACCGATCCGACCTTCCAGGCGCGCTTCCGCCGCGAGGCGCAGTCCGCGGCCGGTCTGAACCACCCCACGATCGTCGCCGTCTACGACACCGGCGAGGAGACCGACCCCAAGACCGGGGTCTCGATCCCCTACATCGTGATGGAGCTGGTCGAGGGGCCGACGCTGCGCGACGTGCTCCGCGACGGCCGCAAGATCCTGCCGGAGCGGGCGCTGGAGCTGACCCAGGGCGTCCTGGACGCGCTGAGCTACAGCCACAAGGCCGGCATCATCCACCGCGACATCAAGCCGGCCAACGTGATGCTCACCCAGACCGGCGGGGTGAAGGTGATGGACTTCGGGATCGCCCGGGCGGTCGCCGACACGAGCGCCACGATGACCCAGACCGCCGCGGTGATCGGGACGGCCCAGTATCTGTCGCCCGAGCAGGCCCGCGGCGAGACCGTGGACGCCCGGAGCGACATCTACTCGGCCGGCTGCCTGCTCTACGAGCTGCTCGTCGGCCGGCCGCCCTTCGTCGGTGACTCCCCGGTCAGCGTCGCCTACCAGCACGTGCGGGAGGCGCCGGTCCCCCCGAGCCGGCTGGACCCGGTGATCAGCGCGGACATCGACGCCGTCACCCTCAAGGCCCTGGCCAAGGACCCCGCCGACCGCTACCAGTCGGCACGGGAGATGAAGGCCGACATCGCCCGGGTCCTGGCCGGCCAGCAGGCCACCGCCGTGGTCCCGCGGGTGGTCGACCGTCCGCGGCCCTACGACACCCCGACCCGGGTCGTGCCCACGGCCCCCCTGGAGGTCCGGCGGGAGGAGGTCGTGGAGGAGGAGACCCCCGTACGCCGTCGCGGGGGCCTGGTCGCCCTGGTCACCGTGCTCATCCTGCTGCTGCTCGCCGGCGGCGGCTTCGCGCTGTGGCGCGTGCTCAACTCCGGCGCCGCCCCGGTGGCCCAGGTCGCGGTGCCCAACGTGCTCACCTACACCGAGCAGCAGGCCCGCGAGCAGATCACGGCCAAGGGGCTGACCGTCACCGTCGAGCGCCAGAACGGCGACGAGAAGACCAAGGGGACCATCACGGCCCAGGACCCGATCGGGGGGACCCCCGTCAACCCCGCGACCGAGGTGACGATCACGCTGAACGAGGGCCCCAAGACCGGGGTGATCCCCGACGGCCTGGTCGGGGACGACGTCGACGCGGCCCAGCGGGCGCTGGAGAGCGCCAAGTTCAGCAACGTCAAGACCGTCCCGGCCAAGACGGAGGACACCCAGGCCAAGGAGGGTGAGGTGTTGAGCATCAGCCCGAGCGGCGGCACCACCGTGGCCCTCGACTCGACCGTCACCCTGACCTACGCCACCGGGAAGTCGGTGGTGCCCAACTTCGCGGGCCTGAGCCGGGCCGCAGCGGAGCGGGCCGCCAGCGACGCGGGCTTCGGCAAGCCGTCCTTCACCGAGAAGGAGAGCGCCGAGCTCGCCGGCACCGTGATCGCCCAGACCCCCAAGGCCGGCAGCCGGGTCGCCCGGCAGACCGCGCTCGCGTTGACCGTGGCCAAGGCGGCGGCGCCCACCCCGACGCCCAGCCCGACCGCTTCGGGCACCCCGCTCGAACCCCCGATCACCCCGGCCCCCTCCCCGACCCCGTCCTGACCTATTCGAACACCTGAGCGAATCTGTGGTATCGTGGGCTCATGCCCTCGGTCGTGCAGACGTCCCTCTTCGATCTCGGCGACGAGCGCGAGCCGGACGCTGACGGGTCGGGGTCGGCGCTGGGTCCCCTCGGAACGCTCGTCACACGCCGGGAGCTCGGCCGAGGCGCCTGGGTGGACCTGCTGCCCGGCTGGCTCGGCGGGTCCGACCCGACGCTGCTGGACACCCTGCTGCAGGACGTCCCCTGGCAGGCCGAGCGCCGCCAGATGTACGACCGGGTGGTCGACGTGCCCCGACTGCTGGCCTTCTACAGCGCGGGCGACCCGCTCCCGCACCCCCGGCTGGAGGCGGCGAAGGCCGCGCTGAGCGCCCACTACCGCAGCGAGCTCGGCGAGGCGTTCACGACGGCCGGACTCTGCCTCTATCGCGACGGTCGCGACTCGGTGGCCTGGCACGGGGACACCATCGGTCGTGGCCGGGCCGAGGACACCATGGTGGCGATCGTCTCCTTCGGCTCCGCCCGGGACCTGATGCTGCGGCCCCGCGGCGGCGGCGCCACCGTCCGCCAGCGACTCGGCCACGGGGACCTGATCGTGATGGGCGGCTCGTGCCAGCGCACCTGGGAGCACGCCATCCCCAAGACCGCCCGGCCCGTCGGGCCGCGGGTCAGCGTGCAGTTCCGGCCCCACGGGGTCCGCTGAGGGCGGGCGCCGACGGCTCGGTCGGGCGGGGTGGGGGTCCAACGGGTCGGGCGGGTCCTAGCGGGCCGACATCAGCGGAGCGAGCCCCACCGCGCGCGCCGGGGCGCCGGCGTCGCCACACACGGCCAGCCAGTTGGCCAGCATCTGGTAACCCCACTCGGTCAGCACCGACTCGGGGTGGAACTGCACCGCCTCGACGGCGAGCTCACGGTGCCGGACGGCCATGATGACGCCGCTCTCGGTGGTGGCCGTCACCTCCAGCTCGGCCGGCACGGTGTCCGGCTCGATGGCGAGCGAGTGGTAGCGCGTCGCGGTGAAGGGAGAGGGCAGTCCGGCGAGGACCCCCACCCCGTGGTGCTGGATCAGCGAGGTCTTCCCGTGCAGCAGCTCCGGGGCCCGGTCGACGACCCCGCCGTACGCGACCCCGATCGACTGCAGCCCCAGGCACACGCCGAAGATCGGCACCACCCCGGCCTGCTGCCTGACCACGTCGATACAGACCCCGGCTTCCTCAGGGGTGCCCGGGCCGGGTGAGAGCAGCACTCCGTCGAAGGCCCGGGCGAAGTCCGGGTCGGCGAAGCGCGGGTCGTCGTTGCGCCAGACCTCGACCTCGGCGCCGATCTGGGCCAGGTACTGGACCAGGTTGTAGACGAAGGAGTCGTAGTTGTCGACCACCAGGATCTTTGCGCTCACCCGGTCATTCTCCCCCATCCCGGCGACCGGGTTTCCGCCCCGACGGCCCCGCTGCGGGTCAGCGGGGAGTGCTCGTGGTGGGTGAGCCGCCGGGTCCGGCGTACGGGGTGGCGTGCTGCAGCTCGAGGCTGCCCTCGTGGGCCGGGAAGGTGACCCGACCCTCGGTCCTCTGGTCGTAGACAAGCCCGTACGCCGCGACGTACTGCTGGTAGATCTGGATGGTCGAGGAGGTCGCCAGCGAGGTCTGCAACCGGTCCAGGCTGCCGATGGCGCGGATGACGTACGGCGGGGCGTAGGGGATGCCGTGCAGCACCACCGTGTTGCCGACGCACTTGATGCCCGTGGTCGAGATGACCCGCTGGCCCTGGATGGTCATGGCCTCGGCCCCGCCCTCCCAGAGGGCGTTGACCACGGCCTGGATGTCCTGCTGGTGCACGACCAGCAGGTCGGGGTCGATGCCGTCGGCCGCCACCGTGGCCGGGGCGTCGTCGAGGGTGACGCTGACCGCCGGCCCGACCACGGCGGTGAGCCCGGCACCGGCCGCCTCCCGGGCCAGCAGCGGAGCGACGTCGGAGGAGGTGTTCTGCTCCGCGGTCAGGCCGTCCACCTCCCGGCGGAGCACGGTCAGCTGCCGGGTCAGGTCCGCGTTGCGCCGCGACTGGGCCTGCACCAGGCTGATCAGGTCGGTGTTGCGACCGGGCCGCAGGTCGGTCCCGCGGGCGTTCAGGGCACTCACCATGACCATCAGACCGGCGAGCACGCAGATGCCGGCCGTCAGGATGCGGCCCAGCGGTTGCCGCGCGGCGTCGCGTCGCTGCTGAGCGCGACGGGCCCGGCGCAGCCGGGAACCGACCGGCCGCCACGCG
>JAOPXW010000232.1 GCA_025964935.1 Friedmanniella sp.
CCTATCCCCGCCCGGGCGCTCCGTCCGCCTTCACCGTCGGGCCCACCCAGCCCCGGGCCGCGTCCGCCCGCCGCGGCCCGCCGGGACGGGGGGGTCGGGGCAGGACCCGGAAACTGTCGGAGGCCCCAGGCAAGATAGGCACGTGCCAACTCGCCGCCCTCCCGCCAAGCCCGTGACGGACCCGCTCCAGGTCTTCACGCCGGCGACCGCGACGTGGTTCCGTGAGGTCTTCGCCCGGCCCACCGCCGCACAGGCAGGCGCCTGGCAGGCCATCTCGGCCGGCGAGAACGCCCTGGTCATCGCCCCCACCGGATCCGGGAAGACGCTCGCCGCCTTCCTGTGGGCGCTCGACGACCTGACCCGGTCGGAGCCCCCCCATCCGAAGGAGCGCTGCCGGGTCCTCTACGTGTCGCCCCTGAAGGCGCTGGCCGTGGACGTTGAGCGCAACCTCCGGGCCCCGCTGGCCGGCATCACCCAGACGGCCGTCCGGCTGGACCAGCGCCCTCCCAACGTGACCGTCGGGGTGCGCTCGGGCGACACCAGCCCGGCCGACCGCCGGGCCATCGTCAGCCGCCCGCCCGACATCCTGATCACCACCCCCGAGTCGCTGTTCCTGATGCTGACCTCGGCCGCCCGCGACGTGCTGCGCTCGATCCGCACCGTCATCGTCGACGAGGTGCACGCGCTGGCGGGCACCAAGCGCGGCGCCCACCTGGCCCTCTCGGTCGAGCGGCTGGAGGCACTCGTCGCGGAGACCGACGAGGAGGCGGGCCGTCAGACGCGGCCCCTGCAGCGCATCGGGCTGTCGGCGACGGTACGCCCGCCGGAGCGGGTGGCCTCCTTCCTCGGCGGTCCGCACCCCGTCCGGATCGTCTCGCCACCCTCGGAGAAGACCTGGGACCTCGACATCGTCGTCCCGGTCGAGGACATGAGCGACCTGGGCGCCTCGGCCCCCACACCCTCGACCCTGGAGGACGAACGGGCGCCGACCCGCCCCCCGTCGATCTGGCCGCACGTCGAGAACAAGATCCTCGACCTGATCGGGGAGCACCGCTCGACCATCGTCTTCGCCAACTCCCGGCGCCTCGCCGAGCGGCTGACCTCGCACCTGAACGAGCTGCAGGCCGAACGACTCGGGGAGCCGGTCGAGGAGTTCCCGCCGCCGGCCCAGGTGATGGCCCAGTCGGGTGCCTCGGCCGGCCACGACGGCTCCGTGCTGCCGGTGATCGCCCGGGCCCACCACGGGTCGGTCAGCAAGGAGCAGCGGGCCCAGATCGAGTCCGACCTGAAGTCCGGGCTGCTCCCGTGCGTCGTGGCCACCTCCTCCCTGGAGCTCGGGATCGACATGGGAGCCGTCGACGTCGTCGTGCAGGTCGAGTCGCCCCCGTCGGTGGCGAGCGGGCTGCAACGCGTCGGACGGGCCGGGCACCAGGTGGGCGCGACCTCCCGAGGCGTGTTCTTCCCCAACCATCGCGGCGACCTGATCGAGTCGGCGGTCGTGGTGGAGCGGATGCGCAGCGGCGCGATCGAGGAGGTCGCGGAGCTGCGCAACCCCCTCGATGTGCTGGCCCAGCAGATTGTGGCCATCGTGGCGAGCCGGGAGACCAAAGTCGACGAGCTGTACGCACTCGTCCGGCGGGCGTCGAGCTATCGCGACCTGCCCTACAGTGCGTTCGAGGCGGTCCTCGACATGCTCAGCGGGCGCTATCCCTCCGAGGACTTCGCCGAGCTCCGGCCGCGGCTGGTGTGGCAGCGGGACACCGGCCTGCTGACCGCTCGTCCCGGTGCTCAGCGGCTGGCCGTCACCTCGGGCGGGACCATTCCCGACCGGGGCATGTTCGGGGTGTTCCTGGTCGGGGAGGGCAACGCGGGCGGCAAGAACGGCCCCGGCCGCCGGGTGGGTGAGCTGGACGAGGAGATGGTCTACGAGACCCGTGTCGGTGACGTCTTCACGCTGGGGACGACCAGCTGGCGCGTCGAGCAGATCACCCACGATCAGGTGCAGGTCTCCCCCGCCCCCGGTGTCCCCGGCCGGCTGCCCTTCTGGAAAGGGGACTCCCCGGGCCGCCCGCTCGAGCTCGGCCGGGCGTTCGGGGCCTTCGTCCGCGAGGTGGGGACGATGCCGGCCGGCGGCGCCTTCTCCCGGCTGCGCGAGAACGGGCTGGACGAGTTCGCCGCCCGCAACCTGATGGCCTACCTGACCGAGCAGTCCACCGCCACCGGCGCCCTGCCCACCGACACCACCCTGGTCTTCGAGCGGTTCCGCGACGAGCTGGGTGACTGGCGGGTGTGCGTGCACTCAGCGCTGGGGACCGGGGTCCTGACCCCCTGGGCGCTGGCCATCGAGCACAACGCCCGCCAGCGGTACGGGATGGAGGTGCAGGCGACCGCGACCAACGACGGCATGGTCCTGCGGATCCCCGACACCGAGTCCGAGCCGCCCAGCGCCGATCTGATCCTCTGCGACCCCGAGCTGGTCGAGTCGGTCGTCACCAACGAGGTCGGATCGTCCGCGCTCTTCGCCTCCCGGTTCCGCGAGTGCGCGGCCCGGGCCCTGCTGCTGCCGCGCCGCGACCCGAAGGCGCGCTCGCCGCTCTGGCAGCAGCGGATGCGCTCGGCCCAGCTGCTCTCGGTCGCGGCCCAGTACGGGGAGTTCCCGATCGTGCTCGAGACGATGCGGGAGTGCCTGAACGACGTCTTCGACCTCGAGGGGCTGCTCGAGGTGCAGCGCCAGATCGCCTCGCGGTCGATCCGGATCGTCGAGGTGGAGACCAAGGAGCCGTCCCCGTTCGCCAAGTCGCTGCTCTTCGGCTACGTCGGGGCGTTCGTCTACGAGGGGGACGTTCCGCTCGCCGAGAAGCGAGCGGCCGCCCTCTCCCTGGAGGCCAACCTGCTGGCCGAGCTGCTGGGCAAGGACGGGCTGAAGCAGCTGCTGGACGCCGAGGTCATCGCCAGCGCCGAGGCGGATCTGCAGGCGCTGAGCGAGGAACGACGGGTCGGGACCGTCGAGCAGCTCTACGACCTGGTCCGCACGGCGGGCCCGTTCCGCCGCAGCGAGTTGGAGCCGCGGTCGGTGGCCGAGCTCGACGTCGGGTCCGGCCTCGAGCAGCTGGTGCTCGACCGACGGGTGGTCGAGGTGCGCATCGCCGGCCAGGACATGGTGGCGGTGGCCGAGGACGTACCCCGGCTCCGGGACGGTCTTGGAGTGCCCGTGCCGCCCGGGGTGGCGGCCACATTCGCTGAGGCGGCCACGAACCCGATCCACGACCTGGTGCTGCGGTGGGCCCGGACCCACGGCCCCTTCGTGTCCCTGACCGTGGCCCGGCGCTACGGTCTTGGCCGGTCGGTGGTCGACGCGGTCTGCGACACCTTGGTCGCCTCCGGGACGCTGGTCGCCGGGTCCTTCGTGGACCTGGACGGGGAGGCGGCCGCCGAGCGACGCCAGTTCTGCCACAGCCAGGTGCTGGCGCTGATCAAGCGCCGCACCCTGGCCCGGCTGCGCAAGGGTGTCGAGCCGGTCGAGCAGATCGCGTACGCCCGTTTCCTGACCGAGTGGCAGGGTGTCGGCGGCCCGCACCGCGGGAGCGACGCGGTCCTGTCGGTGATCGAGCAGCTGGCCGGCTATGCCATGCCGGCCAGTGCCCTGGAGTCGGTGATCCTGCCGGCGCGGGTGGCGGGCTACACCCCCGCGCTGCTGGACGAGCTGACCTCGGCCGGTGAGGTGGTCTGGGTCGGCGACGGTGCCATCGGGGACTCCGACGGCTGGATCCGGTGGTACGTGTCCGACCTATCCCCGCACCCACTGCGCTCCGACCCCGCCCACCACCGGAGCCAGGACCTGCTGGCCGCCCTCTCGGGCGGGGGCGCCTACTTCTTCGACGCCCTGCTGCCACCGGGTTGCACCCCGACCGAGCGCTCGGAGTGGGTCGTGGCCCTGTGGGACCTGGTCTGGTCGGGCCGGGTCACCGGGGACACCTTCGCGCCCGTCCGCAACCTGGCCACCAAGGGGGCGCACAAGACACCCTCCCGCCCGACCTCGCGCACCCATCGGGCCCGGCTGGCCGGCGGCGGCCTCGCCCGGAACAACCGGAGCCTGCGGGTCGCCTCCCCCACCACCGCCGGACGCTGGTCGCTGGTGCGTCGCGACGACGCCACCCCGGCCGAGCGGCTGGCCTCGGACGTCTTCGCCCAGCTGGACCGGTACGGGGTGGTGACCCGGGGCAGTGTGATGACCGAGGGCTCCGAGGGCGGTTTCGGGGCGGCCTACCGGGCGCTGAGCGCACTGGAGGAGTCCAACCAGTGCCGCCGCGGCTACTTCGTCGACGGGCTCGGAGCCGCGCAGTTCAGCCTGCCCGGCGCGGTCGACCGACTACGGGCCCACCAGCGCGAACCGGAGGAGATGACTGCGGTCGTGCTGGCGGCCTGCGACCCGGCCAACCCGTACGGCGCCGCGCTGCCCTGGCCGGAGCGGGACGGCCACCGGCCCGGGCGGAAGGCCGGCGCTCTGGTCGTGCTGGTGAACGGGGCGCTGGTGTTCTACGTGGAGCGCGGCGGCAAGACGCTGCTGTCGTTCACCGACGAGCGGGAGCGGCTGGAGCCGGCGGCGGTCGGGCTCGCGTCCTCGGTCCAGCGCGGGCTGCTCGGCAAGCTGACCGTGGAGCGGGCCGACGGCGAGCACGTCTTCGGCTCGGCGGCGGTCAGCGGTGCCCTGCAGCAAGCCGGCTTCGGCATGACCCCGCAGGGCTTGCGGCTCCGCCCCCGGCCCTGAGCCATGCATCGGGCCGGCGACCCTGAGCCGTGGGGACGCCCAGCCGACCCTGAGCCGTGGGGTTGGGCGGCCGACCGGTTCGGGAACGGTCAGGCGGCAGCCTGGGCCACGGGGCGGATGGTGGGCAGGGAGGTGACCCGCTCGTACATGGCCATCTTCTCGCTCACGACCTGCAGCACGACCGACAGGGGGAGGTCGAGGGCGCCACAGATCGAGGCCAGCAGCTCGCTGGAGGCTTCCTTCTGGCCGCGTTCGACCTCGGAGAGATAGCCCAGACTGACCCGGGCCGACGTGGAGACCTCGCGCAAAGTCCGGCCCTGGGCGACCCGCTCCTCGCGGAGAGACCCGCCGATGAGCTCGCGCACCAGCACCGGCTTACCCGCAAGCTCCTGTGGCATGAGGAAACTGTACCCACCCTCCGGGGACAACTGGGCGGACCACGTCCGCGAACCGCTTCGTCAACAACCGGGCGGTCCCCGTGCATTCCCGGATCGGGCCCTCCCGGCACCGTCGCCCGTCGGCGGGAAGCCCGGGGCGGGCTACCGCCGCCCGAGCAGATCCAGCAGCAGGGCCAGGGCGGCAACGGTCGTCGCGGCCCGGATGTCCTCGCGGTCCCCGTCCAGGGCCAGCTCGTGCACCTCCAGCGGACCCGCCGCCGGCTGCGCGATCCCGACGAAGACCTGCCCCACCGGGTGGCCGTCCTGCGGCTCGGGTCCGGCGACCCCGGTCACGGCCAGACCCCAGTCGGCCTCGCAGCGACGCGCCGCTCCCACCGCCATCTGAACGGCGGTCTCGGCGGCCACCGGGCCGTGGGCCGCCAGCGCCCCGGGGTCGACGCCGGCCAGGGTGGCCTTGAGGTCGGTGGCGTAGGTGATCAGCCCACCGCGGTAGGCCCGGGAGGCCCCGGGCACCGAGGTCAGCAGCCGGCCGATCCCGCCGCCGGTCAGCGACTCGGCCGTGGCCAGGGTCTGACCGCGACCGACCAGGGCCTCCAGCACGTCCCGGGCCACGATCGTCGCCTCGGGGCGGCTCACCGGGAGCCGAGGGCGTCGCGGCGCAGGCGTACGGCTGACCGTACGTAGTCCAGCCCGGTCACCACGGTGATCACCAGCGCGACCGCCATCACCACCATGGCCACGACGTGGGCCCAACCCGGTAGCGGCAGCAGGTAGAGGATGACCGCGACCGCCTGGATCACGGTCTTCAGCTTGCCGCCGCGACCGGCCGCCATCACGCCGTAGCGCAGGACCAGGAACCGCATCAGGGTGATGCCCCACTCCCGGACCAGCATGGTGATGGTGACCCACCACCCGAGCTCCCCGATGATCGACAGGCCAAGGAAGGCCATTCCGGTCAGCGCCTTGTCGGCGATCGGGTCGGCCAGCTTGCCGAACCGGGTGACGATGTTGTGCTTGCGGGCCAGGTAGCCGTCGAGGGTGTCGGTGAGGATGGCGAGGGTGAAGACCGCGGTGGTGCCCAGCCGCCAGCCGGTCCCGCCGGGGTGGGCCAGCAGCATCCAGGCGAACAGCGGCACGAGCAGGATGCGGAACGTGGTGAGGGCGTTCGGCACGTTCCAGGGGGTCGTCTCCGGGTCGACCGGCGGCACGATCGGGTGGGTCTCGGAGGGGGCGGCCAGGCGTGGGTCGATGTGGCCGAGCTGCCGGTCGTCCGGGTGGGGTCGACCGGTGCCGTGGCCGGCACGTCGACCGGCGTCCTGCGGGTCCTGGGGTGAGGGATCGCGGCTCACCGTGGGGCCCTGCCTCGGTCTCCCCGCCGGCGGGTCACGCCGCCGACCCGACCTCGGCGACCAGGTCGGCACCCTCGCTGTCGATGACCACGGCGGTCACCAGGTCACCGATCCGGGCGTCGAGCACGCCGTTGACCTGCACACTGCCGTCGACCTCGGGGCCCTGGTGGGCGGCACGGCCGAAGACCGTGTCCTCAAAGTCCTCGTCGAGCTCCTCGACCAGGACCTGCACCGTCTCCCCGACCCGGGCCTCCGCCCGCTGGCTGACCAGCTCATCCGCGAGGTCGGTGAGCCGCGTACGCCGCTCCTCGACCACCTCGGCCGGCAGCTGGGCGTCGAGCCCGGTGGCCTCGGTGCCGTCCTCGTCGGAGTAGCCGAACACCCCGATGGCGTCCAGGCCGGCCTCGGACAAGAAGCCGCACAGGATGTCCACGTCGGCCTCCGTCTCGCCCGGGAAGCCGGCGATGACGTTGCTCCGGATCCCGGCGGTCGGGGCGAGGGCCCGGATGGAGGCGATCAGGGCCAGGAACGACTCGGGGTCGCCGAAGCGCCGCATCCGACGCAGCACGGCCGGAGCCGCGTGCTGGAAGGAGAGGTCGAAGTAGGGGACGACCTTGGGGGTCCGCGCCATCGCCTCGACCAGGGAGGGACGCATCTCGGCCGGTTGCAGGTAGGAGACCCGGATCCAGTCCAGCGCCTCGACGCCGCTGAGGTCGACCAGCAGCTTCTCCAGCAGCCGGATATCACCCAGGTCCTTCCCGTACGAGGACGAG
>JAOPXW010000278.1 GCA_025964935.1 Friedmanniella sp.
CCGGCGGTCAGGTAGGTCTGCAGCCCGAGGGTGTCGAAGCCGACCCGGGCCAGGTTGTCCAGGCCGGGCTCGTCGATGTCCATCTCGGCCAGGAACTCCCGCGCCTCGTCGGGCTCCATCTCGACCAGCTCGGACTCGATCTTGGCGTCCAGGAAGATCGCCTCGGCCGGGGCCACGATCGCGCGCAGCCGGGTCTTGAGCTCGTCGTCGGAGAGCTCGTCGGTGTCGCAGTTGAAGACGTACAGGAACGGCTTGGCCGTGAGCAGGAACAGCTCGCGCAGGGGCTCCAGGTCGAGACCGGCGGCGAACACGCCCTTCCCGCCGTCCAGCACCTGCTGGGCCTCCTTGATCGCCGCAACGACGGCGACCTTGTCCTTGCTGATCCGGGCCTCCTTCTCCAGGCGGGGCAGGGCCCGCTCGACCGTCTGCAGGTCGGCCAGGATCAGCTCGGTGAGGATGGTGTCGATGTCGCTGGGCGGGTTGACCGCGCCGTCGACGTGGGTGACGTCGGGGTCGCGGAACACCCGGGTGACCTGGCAGATGGCGTCGGCCTCGCGGATGTGGGACAGGAACGCGTTGCCCATCCCCTCCCCCTGGCTCGCCCCGCGGACGATGCCGGCGATGTCGACGAAGCTCACCGTGGCCGGGACCTGCCGCTCGGAGTGGAAGACCTCCGCGAGGGCCGCGAGCCGCGGGTCGGGCACCCCGACCACCCCCACGTTGGGCTCGATGGTGGCGAACGGGTAGTTGGCCGCCAGCACATCGTTCCGGGTCAGCGCGTTGAACAGCGTTGACTTGCCTGCGTTGGGGAGACCGACGATGCCGATGGTAAGAGCCACGAGGGACAAGCCTAGGGCTTGCGCGTGCCCACGCCGAACCCGTACGCCTGCCGCTCGGCCCTCGACGCCTCCCGGCCCGGCGGGGCGGCCCGAGCGCTCGACCCTGCGCCGTCAGCCCTCCAGGGTGAGGAACGCCCCGATCGCCCGGGACAGCGACCAGGGGTCCTCGGTCCCGGCCAGCTCCCGCGCCGAGTGCATCGACAGCAGCGGCGGCCCCACGTCGATGGTCGCGACCCCCATCCGGGTCGCCGTCAGCGGACCGATGGTCGACCCGCAGGGAAGGGCGTTGTTGGACACGAACTCCTGCGTCGTCACGCCCGCAGCCCGGCACGCGCGGCGCCACAGACCGGCCCCGGTCGCGTCGGTGGCGTAACGCCGGTTCGCGTTGATCTTGAGCAGCGGGCCCCCGTTCAGCACCGGCTGGTTGGCCGGGTCGTGCCGACCGGGGTAGTTCGGGTGCACGGCGTGCCCGGCGTCCGAGGACAGGCAGACCGAACGGGCCAGCGCGCGGTGCCGCTCGTCCTCGGTCGCCCCCAGGCTGGCCTGGATCCGGCTGACGGTGTCGGCGAGGATGGGCCCGGCCGCACCGGAGGCGGAGCCGCTGCCGATCTCCTCGTGGTCGAAGGCGGCCACGAGCTCCACGTACGGCCCACCTGTCGACGCGATCAGGGCGGTCACGCTGGCGTGCACGCTGGTCAGGTTGTCCAGGCGACCGGAGGCGAAGAACTCCTGGTGCGGCCCGAACACCTCCGGCGGGGTGGTGGCGAACGCGACCACCTCGTACCCGTCCACCTCACCCGGCGCGCAGCCGGCGATGGCGGCCAGGTGGTCGAGCACGGCCAGGCCCCGGTGCCCGACGCTCCAGACCGGCGCGGTGTGCTGCTGGCGGTCCAGCTTGACCCCGTCCTCGTTCACCGCCCGATCCAGGTGGACCGCCAGCTGTGGGATCCGCATGATCGCCCCGGTCCGGACCAGACGGGTGCTGCCGTCGCGCAGGGCGAGCAGGCCCGCCAGCCCCAGCTCGCGGTCCAGCCAGGAGTTGAGCAGCGGCCCGCCGTAGATCTCCATCCCCAGCTGCTGCCAGCCGAAGCCGCCGATGTCGGGTCGGGGCTTGAGCGAGAAGGTCGGGGAGTCCGTGTGGGAGCCGACCATCCGGAAGGGGGTCACCGGACCAGCCCCCTCGGGGACCCGCCAGCCCAGCAGCGCACCGTCGCGGACCAGGAAGTGACCGCCCGGGGAGGCGTCCCACGCGTCGTGCTCGGCCTGGCGGACGAACCCGGCGGCCTCGAGTCGACGCGCGCCCTCGGCGGCAGCGTGGAAGGAGGACGGGGATGCGCTCACGAACGCAGCGAGGTCGAGCACGTGCTCGAGGGCGGGCGGCATGGCGACAACCTACCTACCGGCGCCCAGGCCCGGAGCCGACCGGGGCTCGGCCGGGATCGGCGGACCGCACGCCTCCCGGAGCGGCCTCCCACGAATTGTCAGTGGCCGCAGGCACTATCGGGGCATGGACGGAACCTCCCTCGCCACCCTCGTCAGCGGCCTCGTGGTGGGCCTGCTGCTCGGCGGTCTCGCGTGCCTCCTGGTGACCCGGGCCCGGCGGGACAGCGACGTGGCCCGGGCCGACAGCCAGCAGGCACACCTGCGCACCGAGCTCGCGCACGCCCAGACCCTGCTGGCCCAGGTCCGCGGCGAAGCCGCCCAGGCCCGGACCGAGGCGGCGGACGCCCGGACCGAGACCGCCCGCTCCCGGGCCGACGTGGCCGACAACCGCGCCGAGACGGCGGCCCTGGTCGCTGACGTACGCGCAGAGGCGTCGTCGGCCCAGGCCGAGGCGGCCGAGGTGTCGGCCGCCATGGCCACGGCCCTGGCCCAGCGGGACGCCGCCCTGGACCGGGCCCGCGAGATCGCGGCGGACCGCGAGATCATGCTCAACCAGTTCAAGGTGCTCTCCACCGAGACCCTGGAACGGCAGGGCCTGGCCGCCGAGGCGGTGGCCGAGCAGCGACTCAAGCGCACCGAGCTGCTCATGACGCCGGTGAAGGAGAGCCTGGAGAAGTTCAACGCCCGGCTGATCGACGTGGAGAAGGAGCGGGTCGCCATGTCCACGGACCTGCGGGCGCAGGTCCGCAGCGTCCAGCAGACCGGCGAGACCCTGCGCCGCGAGACCGGTGCCCTGATCACCGCGCTCCGCAAGCCCCAGATCCGCGGGTCGTGGGGCGAGACCCAGCTCAAGCGGGTGGCCGAGATCGCCGGGATGATCGAGCGCTGCGACTTCGAGCTGCAGAACACGGTCAAGACCGACGACCGGGTGATGCGGCCCGACATGCGGGTCAACCTGGCCGAGGGCAAGCACCTCTTCGTCGACTCCAAGGTGCCGCTCAGCGCGTTCCTGGAGGCGGCGGAGTCCGACGACGAGACGGCCCAGGCCGCCGCGCTGGCCCGGTTCGCCCGCCACGTCCGTCAGCACGTCGACCAGCTGTCCTCCAAGCAGTACTGGAAGGCCGCCGAGAGCCCCGAGTTCGTGGTCCTCTTCCTGCCCAGCGAGATCTTCTTCACCGCGGCCCTGGAACAGATGCCCGACCTGTACGACTACGCCGCCGCCCGCGACGTCGTGCTCGCGACCCCGACCACCCTGATCGGCATGCTGCGGGCGGTGGCGTACGGCTGGAAGCAGGCTGCACTGGCCGAGAGCGCGGCCGAGGTGTTCAAGCTCGGCCGCGAGCTGCACGAGAAGCTGGGCCTGATGGGCAACCGGTTCGACAAGCTGGGCCGCGCGCTGCGCACCTCGGTCAACGCCTACAACGAGACGATCGCCACCGTCGAGGGCACCGTGCTGGTGCGGGCCCGACGGTTCCGCGACCTCAAGGTCAGCGAGCACGAGCTCACCGCCCTGACCGCGGTGGATGAGTCGGTGCGCCAGATCCAGGCCCCCGAGCTGGTCGACGACGCCGCCCAGGTGGAGCCGCTGGTCGGACGCGGGTCCCGGCGTCGGGCCGGCGCGGTGCCCGAGGCCGCCGAGCTGGTCCGGGGCGACCCGGACCTGCTGGAGCTGCTGGGCGAGGCCGACCCCGAGCAGACCGACGAGCGGGACCTGCGCTCGTCCTGACGCCGGTCAGGACACCTGCGGTCCCGGGCCGTCCGGACGGTCGGGCGGACGGGCGGTCGGGCCGTTCCCGCGGGGCCGGGCCGGGTCGGGCGGTCAGTCGTTGATGGCCCCGGCCTTGATGTCGCGCCGCAGCTCCGGCGGCAGGGCGAAGACGAGCGACTCCTCGGTCAGCCGCTCCTCCCGGGCCACCGGGAAGCCCTCCCGCACCAGGAGGTCGAGGACCCCCTGCACGAGGTCGTCGGGCACCGAGGCACCGCTGGTCACGCCCACCGAGGCCACGCCCTCCAGCCAGGCCAGGTCGACCTCGGTGTAGTTGTCCACCCGGTAGGAGGCCTTCGCCCCCGCTTCCAGGGCGACCTCGACCAGGCGTACGGAGTTGGAGGAGTTCGCCGAGCCGACCACGATCACCAGATCGGCGTGCTCGGCGATCTGCTTGACCGCGAGCTGCCGGTTCTGGGTGGCGTAGCAGATGTCGTCGCTGGGCGGGTCCATCAGGAGGGGGAACTTCTCCCGGATCCGGCCGACCGTCTCCAGGGTCTCGTCCACGCTCAGCGTGGTCTGGGAGAGCCAGGCGACCCGGGTGGGGTCCTTGAGCTCCAGGCCGGCCACGTCGGCCGGTGACTGGACCAGGGTGATGTGCTCGGGGGCCTCCCCCGTGGTGCCCTCGACCTCCTCATGGCCCGCGTGGCCGATGAGCAGGATCTCCATGTCGTCGCGGGCGAAGCGCCGGGCCTCGTGGTGCACCTTGGTGACCAGCGGGCAGGTCGCGTCGATGGCCTTCAGACCGCGGACCTTCGCGTCCTCCTGGACCGCCGGCGAGACGCCGTGGGCGGAGAAGACGACGGTCGACCCGGTCGGGATCTCGTCCAGCTCCTCGACGAACACCGCACCCCGGGCCTCCAGGTTCTCCACCACGTGCCGGTTGTGGACGATCTGCTTGCGCACGTAGACCGGAGCGCCGTAGGTGTCGAGGGCCTTCTCGACCGTGATCACGGCGCGGTCCACCCCGGCGCAGTAGCCACGGGGGGCCGCGACGACGACCTGACGGTCCCCGGCGCCACCCTCGGTGTCCGGGGTCCGCAGCCGCGGGGCGGCGAGGGCGACCGGGGTCGGCACCGCCACGCCCTGCTGCTCCTCGGTGCTGACGGTCGTCGGGCCCACGGGGTTGCTCATGGCGCCAGTTTAGGTGCCGCCGGCCGCGCGCCGAGGCCTCGTGCGGGGCCGCGGGCGCCCCGGCAGTGACTAGGCTCACCCCGTGCCCCTGGAGTCCTCGCCCGAGAACCCCCAGCCCCTGCGCAAGGTCGTGCACCTCGTACGGGGCTGGATCGAGCGTCTCGGGCCGATCTGGGTCGAGGCCCAGCTGATCGAGATCAACCGCCGCTCGGGCAGCCGGACCATCTTCCTGACCCTGCGGGACAAGCTGTCGGAGGTGTCGGTCTCGGTCACCGTCTCCCCCACCACCCTGGACTCCGCCGGCCCGCTGGCCGAGGGGGCCACCGTGGTCGCCCACCTCAAGCCGTCCTTCTACGAGGCCTCGGGTCGCTTCTCGTTCGCCTGCGACGCCATCACCCCGGTGGGCGAGGGGCGGCTGCTCGCCCGGCTCGAGCAGACGAAGCGGCTGTTGCAGGCCGAGGGGCTTTTCGACCGGGCCCGGAAGCAGCGGCTGCCCTTCCTCCCCCGTACGGTCGGGCTCATCACCGGAGCCGGCAGCGCCGCCGAGCGGGACGTGGTCGAGAACGCCCGCCGGCGCTGGCCCGGCGTACGGCTCGCCGTCCGGCACGCGCTGGTCCAGGGCCCCCAGGCCGCCGAGCAGGTGATGGCCGCGGTCGCCGAGCTGGACGGGCGGCCCGAGGTCGACGTCATCGTCATCGCCCGGGGCGGCGGGTCGCTGGAGGACCTGCTGCCGTTCTCCGACGAGGGCCTGGTCCGGGCCGTCTTCGCCTGCCGGACCCCAGTGGTCAGCGCCATCGGCCACGAGACTGACAACCCGATCCTCGACCTGGTGGCGGACGTCCGCGCCTCCACCCCGACCGACGCCGCCAAGCTGGTGGTGCCGGACGTGGCCGACGAGCTGACCCGGGTGGCCCAGATGCGGGACCGGCTGCGGCAGAGCATCGTCAACCTGGTGGCCGGCCAGCAGGAGCGCCTCGACGCCCTCCGCTCCCGACCCGTGCTGCGGGATCCGACCGCGACGTTCGACGTCCGCTACGAGCAGCTGGGCGCCCTGCGGCTGCGGTCGCTGCGAGCGCTCAGCGGGCACCTGGACCGGGAGAGCGCGGCCGTCGGTCACCACCTGGCCCGGGTCCGGGCCATGTCGCCGAAGGCCACCCTCGAGCGGGGCTACGCGATCCTGGTCGGCCCCGACGGTCACGCCCTGACCTCGGTGGGCGAGATCGACGAGGACGACGACCTGCTCGCCTACCTGGCCGACGGCCAGCTGGTGGTGGAGGTTCGCGACGTCCGGCCCGGCAGCACCCTGCACCCCGACCCCTCATCCTCAGGAGACCTCCCGTGAGCAGCCCCCCGTCCGACCCTCGCCAGCTCAGCTACGAGCAGGCCCGCCAGGAGCTCGTCGAGGTGGTGCAGCGGCTGGAGTCCGGCGGCGTCCCGCTGGAGGAGTCGCTCGCCCTGTGGGAGCGGGGCGAGGCGCTGGCCGCGACGGCCCAGCGCTGGCTGGACGGCGCGAAGGCCAAGGTCGAGGCCGCCCGGGCCGTCGACGCGGGCCGGCCGCCGGCCTGAGCCGACCGCCGCGGGGGGCCTAGTCGGAGGAGAGCGTGGCGGCGTAGCTGTCCAGGACCTCGTAGCCCAGGTCGCCGGAGACGACGGTGGTGACCTGCGGCGAGGTGGACACCAGGGCGTGCGTCCGGTCGTCGGGGCTGGCGACCCGCTGCCAGACCGCTCCGTTGACCGCGCTCTCGCCGTCGGGGACACCGTTGCGGGTCTGGGTCGCCACCATCGTCTGGGTGTCCGCGTCGCGCTGGTTGATGGCGACGAAGACATCGCGGTCGGTCAGGAAACCGAGCTGCCAGGCATTGGCGGAGGACCCGGCGCCCCCGCCCACACTGGCGCCCCGCTTCGTCCACGTGGCCACGGTCGGGCGCCAGCCCTGCGGGACGGCCGTCGGAGCCAGCACCGCGTACGGCGACTGCTGCCGCGCCGCGGCCAGCACCGGCGTCCAGTCCACGACCCTCACCGGCGGGTGCTGGACGTTGCGGGTGAACAGGACGCTGATCACCACCACCGGGATCAGGATGACGGCCAGCGACCGGACCATGTCGGCGCCGGATGCCGGTTTCTTCGCACGAGCCATCCCCTCATCTTCACAGAGTCCCCCAACTCCCCCCGTCCGCCGCGACTCCCGCCGGAGAGCCCACGGCTGGACGCCGGCCCCGGAACTCTCAGAGTCGGGGCCCATACTTGGCCGGGTGATCATCACTCAGGACACCGTCTCCCGGCCCTACCCGCTCGGAGCCACGGTCCGGAGGAACGGCCTCAACGTGGCTGTGTACTCCGAGACCGCCGACGCCATCGACGTCTGCACCTTCGACGACAAGGGCGAGGAGACCGCGCACCGGCTGGCCGAGAAGTCCGGGCACGTCTTCCACGGCCTGATCGAGGGCGCCGGGGTCGGCACCCGCTACGGTCTGCGCGTCCACGGGCCGTGGGACCCGGCCAACGGCCTGCGGCACAACCCGCACAAGCTGCTGCTCGACCCGTACGCCACCGCCGTGGAGGGCGAGATCGACTGGGACGAGTCCGTCTTCAGCCACCGGTTCAGCAACCCCGACGAGTTCAACCCGGCGGACTCGGCCGCGGCGATGGCCCGCTCCGTCGTCGCCGACCGCAGCTTCGACTGGGATGAGGACGCCCCCGACGTGGCCCCGCGGACCCCTCTCGACCAGACCGTCATCTACGAGATGCACGTCAAGGGCTTCACCCAGACCCACCCCGACATCCCCGAGGAGATCCGCGGCACGTACGCCGGCCTGGCCCACCCGGCCGCCATCTCCTACCTGACCGATCTCGGGGTCACCGCCGTCGAGCTGCTGCCGGTGCAGCAGTTCGCCCAGGACTCCCACCTGCTGGAGAAGGGGCTGCGCAACTACTGGGGCTACAACAGCTTCGGCTTCTTCGCCCCGCACGGTGACTACAGCTCGGTCGGGGACGGCGGCGGGCAGGTGGCCGAGTTCAAGGCCATGGTCAAGGCCCTGCACGAGGCCGGGCTGGAGGTGATCCTCGACGTCGTCTACAACCACACGGCCGAGGGCAACCACATGGGTCCGACCATCTCGATGAAGGGGATCGACAACGGGGCCTACTACCGGCTGGTCCAGGGCGAGCGCTCGCGCTACTTCGACACCACCGGGACCGGCAACAGCCTCAACGTGGCACACCCGGCCGCCCTCGGTCTGATCATGGACTCGCTGCGCTACTGGGTGACCGAGATGCACGTCGACGGGTTCCGCTTCGACCTCGCGACCACCCTGACCCGCCAGGACGGCAACGCCCAGCTCCACAGCGCGTTCCTGACCCTGGTCCACCAGGACCCGGTGCTGGCCCCGGTCAAGATGATCGCCGAGCCGTGGGACACCCAGGGCTACCAGGTCGGCGGCTTCCCGGCGGACTGGTCGGAGTGGAACGGCAAGTTCCGCGACGACATCCGCGACTTCTGGGGTGGGGCCGACAGCGCCATCGGCAACGTCGCCAACCGCCTGCTCGGCAGCCCGGACATCTACGAGCCGGACCGGCGCTCACCCCTGTGCAGCGTCAACTTCATCACCGCCCACGACGGCTTCACCCTGGCTGACCTCACGTCGTACACGAACAAGCACAACTCGGCGAACGGCGAGGACAACAACGACGGCGAGAGCGACAACAAGTCGACGAACTCCGGCGCCGAGGGGCCGACCGAGGACGAGGGGGTGCTGGCCCGGCGGGACCGGATGCGTCGCAACTTCCTGGCCTCCCTGCTGCTGTCGGCCGGGGTGCCGATGATCCTCGGGGGTGACGAGCTGGGCCGCACCCAGGGCGGGAACAACAACGCCTACTGCCAGGACAACGAGATCTCCTGGTTCGACTGGGCCCACGTGGACACCGAGCTGCTGGCCTTCACCCGCGACATGATCGCCCTGCGCAAGGCCGAGCCGGCGCTCCGCCCGGCCTGGTTCCGGGCGGCCCAGACCGAGGACGCCCCGTCCACGGTGTGGCTGCTCCGCTCCGACGGCGAGGCGTTCACCGAAGAGGACTGGCAGAACCCCAGTGCCCGCAGCATCATCTTCCTGTTCGAGCACTTCGACCGCGACACCTTCGCCCTGCTGGTCAACGCCGCCGAGAACGGGGTGGACTTCGCGGTCCCGGAGGCACCGGGCCAGGACTGGGAGCTCGTCACCTCCTCCGACCTGCAGCAGCACGTGTCCGGCCCCGTGGGGATCCTGACCGGGCGCGACGGCTCCTTCACCCTCCTTCGCTCTCGTGCCGACGTCCCGCCCAAGAAGCGGACCCGAACCGCGAAGAAGGCCTCCGCCAAGCCCAAGGGATCGGGCGGGCGGACCGGCACCACGCGCCGCCACGCCACGGCCAAGACGAGCTGACCGCAGGGCGTCCAACCGGCGGGCCGACGGCCCACCCGCAACCGGGCCGCCGGCCCGGGACCCGCCGGCCCGGCCCCGTACGACCAACGCGCACCGATCCTCCGAGAGGACCGGTGCGCGTGGTGTGTCGCGGGCGGCAGCAGCCGCCGAAGGGTGGCAGACCTACGGGGTCGGCATGCCACCGTTCACGTTCAGGGTCTCCCCCACCACATAGCTGGACTCGGCCGAGGCCAGGAACACGAAGGCCGGGGCGAGCTCGGCCGGCTGACCGGCGCGACCCAGCGGGGTGTCCTGCCCGAACTCCTTGAGCGCCTTGGTGGGCTGACCGCCGGCGGTCTGCAGGGGGGTCCAGACGGGGCCCGGGGCGACCACGTTGACGCGGATCCCCTTGACCCCGAGCTGCTGCGCGAGCGCCTTGGAGAAGGCGTTGATCGAGGCCTTGGTGGTGGCGTAGTCGACCAGGTTCTCCGACGGGGAGTAGGCCTGGATCGAGGAGGTGTTGATGATGGTCGAGCCCGGCTTCAGGTGCGGGAGGGCCGCCTTGCTGAGCCAGAACATCGCGTACACGTTGGTCTTGAACGTGTCGTCGAACTGCTCGTCGCTCAGGTCGGCCAGGTCCTCGACGTGCTGCTGCTTTCCGCCGTTGTTGACCAGGATGTCGAGACCGCCGAAGGCCTCCACCGTCTGCGCGACGATGTCGCGGCAGTAGGCCGGGTCCTTGAGGTCACCGGGGAGGGCGAGCGCCTGCTGACCGGCGGCGGTGATGAGACCGACGATGCGCTGGGCGTCCTCCTCCTCCTCCGGCAGGTACGAGATGGCGACGTCGGCACCCTCGCGGGCGAAGGCGATGGCCGTGGCGGCACCGATCCCGGAGTCGCCCCCGGTGACCAGGGCCTTCCGGCCGATCAGGCGACCGGAGCCGCGGTAGGTGTCCTCGCCGAGGTCGGCCTTGTTGTCGAGGTCGGCGTCGAGGCCGGGACCCTCCTGGTACTGCGCAGTGGTCTTGATCGAGCTGTAGAGCTTGGTCGGATCGGTGAAGGTGTACTGGTCGGTCGTCATGTCCGTCACTTTCGGCTGCGCGGGGCAGCATCGCTGGGGTCCGCGTCGTCACCGACGCGCCGCGACTCCACCGTATACAACGTAAACCACGCCGGTCAGGGGCGGGGCCGCTCGTTCCAGGCCGCGGCCGCTCGCCGGCCCAGGGTGGTCAGGCCTCCGAGGACCCGTCGCGACCCGGGCTTGAGCATGGCCTCGGCCTCGTAGCCCTCCACGGTCCCGGTCTCCCCGTCACGGGGCGGGGCCGGCAGCAGCCGCGACATGGTCCCCATGATCCCGGCAGTGAGGCCGGGTGCCAGTCCGTTCAGGCGCATCCCGATCTTGGCCAGCGGCGTCAGGACGACGTATGCCCGCCCGGCCAGGACGCCCTCGACGATCCGGGCCGCCGCGACCTCGGCGTCCATGGAGACCAGCGGCAGCGAGGCCCCCAGCGAGAACCAGCCGAACTCCGCCCCCTGCCGGCCGACGAACTGCGCCCGCAGGTGCGAGCCGGTGCGCATCAGCCCGGGGGTGATCGTGGTGACCTTCACCCCGCTGCCGGCGAGCTCGGCCCGCAGACCGCTGGCGAAGCCGACCGCGCCGAACTTGGCCGTGCTGTACGGCAGCAGGTGCGGCACGGAGATCAGGCCTCCGACGGAGGAGACGACCCCGATCCGGCCCCGGCCGCGCGGCCGCATCCGGGCCGTGACGGCCAGCCCGACGTTGATCGGGCCCCACAGCATGATGTCGATGGCCTGCTCGAAGTGCGCCCGGGTGAGCGACTCCAGCGGCCCCACCTGGATCACGCCCGCCACCACGACCGCGACCTCGATCGGTCCGAGGCGGTCCTCGACCCCGTCGACCAGGGCATGGACGGCCGCCTCGTCGGCCACGTCGCAGACCTGGGTGCTCACCTCGTAGCCCAGCCCGCCCAGCATCGCCTCCGCCCGGCCGAGCTCGGCGGCATCCCGGGCGCAGATCACGAGCCGGTGCCCGCGGGCGCCGAGCTCCCGGGCCACGAGCAGGCCGAGCCCCCGGGAGGCGCCGGCCACGAGGGCGAGCGGACGGTCGGACGGCGCCAGCGACGGGGAGGTCATGGGCCCCAGTGTGCCCGGGCCCGCGTAGGGTCGGCGCATGCCCTCCCGCCCGTCCGGCCCGGTCCCGCGGTGACGCCACGTCGGGACGCGGTGGTCGTCGGCGCCGGACCCAACGGTCTGGTGGCGGCCAACCTCCTGGTCGACGCCGGCTGGGACGTGCTGCTGCTCGAGGCCCAGGACGACGTCGGCGGAGCGGTCCGCAGCGCCTCCGACGTCGCGGACGGGTTCGTGCACGACACCTTCAGCAGCTTCTACCCGATGGCGGCGGTGTCCCCGGCCATCCAGGGCCTGGGTCTTGAGGAACACGGGCTGGTCTGGCGCCGGGCGCCGGCCGTCCTGGGCCACCCGCACCCCGACGGGACCTGGGCGGTGCTGCACGCTGACGTCGAGCAGACCGCCGCCGGGCTCGAGGCCCAGCACCCCGGTGACGGCGACGCCTGGCGGCAGCTCTGCCGCGAGTGGCGGCGCGTCGGGCCGGCGCTGACCGAGTCCCTGCTGACCCCGTTCCCGCCGGTCAAGGGAGGTCTGAAGCTGCTGACCCGGCTGCCCGGGGTCGGCGGTCTCCAGTTCCTCCGCACCCTGCTGGAGCCGGTGTCGGTCCTCGGCCCGTCCCGGTTCGGCGGCCCGTCGGCCCCGCTGCTGCTCGGCGGGAACGCGATGCACACCGACATCGGCCTGGCCGCGCCCGGCTCGGGCGCCATCGGGCTGCTGCTGACGATGATCGGCCAGACCCACGGCTTCCCGGTCCCGGAGGGGGGCGCGGGTCGGCTGACCGAGGCCATGGCCCGTCGCTTCCGGCTGCGGGGTGGGGAGATCCGGTGCGGCGTACGGGTGGAGCAGGTCCTCACCGAGCACAAGCGCGCGTACGGGGTGCTGACCGCCGACGGGGAGCGGATCGACGCCCGGGCGGTGGTCGCCGACGTGTCGGCCCCGGCGCTCTACGGCCACCTCGTCGCGGCCACCGCGCTGCCGGCC
>JAOPXW010000345.1 GCA_025964935.1 Friedmanniella sp.
CAGCGGCGTCGCCCCCGGGGCCGTGGTCGCCTCCAACAAGGCCCTGTGGACCTCGGTCAACGAGCAGCAGAGCGGCGGGGTGGTAATCGACCTGGTGGACGCGGTCGAGGCGGCCGTGACCGACGGGGTCGACGTCTTGAACTACTCGGTCGGCTCGACGTCGGAGTCCGGGCTGGACGCCCCGGTCGAGCAGGCCTTCCTGGCCGCCGCGGCCGCCGGGGTCTTCGTGGCGACGTCCGCGGGCAACTCCGGCCCGACCGCGGCCACCCTCGACCACCCCTCGCCGTGGGTGACCACCGTCGCGGCCAGCACGATGGCACCGCGCAACCACGCCGCGAAGCCGGTCTACCCCCAGATCGCGGAGTTCTCCTCCCGCGGACCCTCGGTGGCCGACCGGGGCGACCTCATCAAGCCCGACCTGGCCGCGCCGGGGGTGGACGTGCTGGCGGCGCTCGCCCCACGGCGCTCGAGCGGTCCGCGGTTCGGCTACCTGTCCGGCACCTCGATGGCGGCCCCGCAGGTCGCCGGTCTCGCCGCCCTCTACCTCGGGCGCTACCCGAGCACCGGCCCGATGGCGGTCAAGTCCGCCCTGATGACGACCGCCGCCCCCACCCGGACGAGCTCGGGCTCGGCCTCGACCAACGCGTACGCCCAGGGGTCGGGGGTCGTCCGGGCCGACCGGATGCTCACGCCGCCGGTGGTGGTGGACTCCGGTCTGGCCGACTGGCAGGGCTACCTGGAGGCCCACGGGGTGGCCACCGGCTCGGGCCTGGCCGCCGTCGACCCCAGCGACTTCAACGCGCCCTCGATCGCGGTCGGTCGGCTGGCCGGCTCCCGGTCGGTGACCCGGCGGCTGACCTCGACCCGGGCCGGCCGGGTCACCCTGGCGGCGGCGGTGCCCGGCTTCGACGTGGCCACCAGCCCGTCCCGGATGACGTTCACGGCGGCCGGGCAGACCCGTACGGTGCGGGTCACCTTCACCCGCACCACGGCACCGCTGCTGCGGCCGGCCTTCGGCTCGCTGACCGTCCGGGGCGCCACGGCGACCTCCCGGCTGCCGGTCGCCCTGACGCCCAGCCTGCTGGACGCACCGACGGAGGTCGCGGCCACCGGCGCCTCGGGCTCACGCACGCTGACCCTGCGCAGCGGGGTGGCGGGGGAGCTGACGACAACGGCGTACGGCCTGGCCCGCGGGCACGTGACCCGCGGCTCGGTGGGCGTCCGGGACAGCGGCACCCCGGTCCGGTCGAGTGTGCCGGTGCCGCGGGGAACCCGGGTGGTTCGGCTGAGCCTGGCCGCCGACGAGCCGGACGCCGACATCGACCTCTACGTCTACGCCGAGGTGGACGGGGAGATGTCCCTGGTCGCGGAGTCGGCCGGCCTGTCCGGCCGCGAGGAGCTGACCCTGCCGGCCCCGGAGGCGGGGTCCTACGTCGTCGAGGTGGTCCCGGCCGCGGATCCGCCGGGGCAGCCCGGGACCGGCTACGCCCTGACCAGCTATCTCGTCGGTCCCACGGCCGACAGCCTGCGCGTGACGCCGAGCCGCCACACCACCGTGCCGGGCCGGCCCTTCTCCGTCGAGGTCAGCTGGTCCGGTCTGGCCCCGGGCAGCTACCTGGGTTCGCTGGCGTACGCGGGTCCCCGGCCCGCCCCGCACGGCACCCTGGTCCAGGTGCAGGTCGACTGAGCCGGGGGGATCGGCAACGCCGAAACGACGCTACCTCAGCATTGAGATAGCGCCGTGCCCGATCCTGACCAGGCCGTCTCACCGAAACGGCCGGCCAGGTCTCACGCGCGGTCGGCTGACCGACCCCCTCTGGGTCAGCCCCGCGCTGGTTCTTCGGCTGGCGCCCCGCGGAGGGGCGCAGCGGGTTCAGCTGTGCTTGCTCATCAGCCAGGCGTACAGGTAGGACCGGCTGTTGCCGTCGTCGATCCACTTGTCGTCCAGCTTCTCGGCCGTGGCGAGCGCGGTCTTGCGCTCGTCGTCCCCGGCCAGGGCGTCGTACATCAGCAGGTAGTCGCCGAACTTCTGGTCGAACTTGCCCCCACTGGTGGCCTCGGCCACGTTGGCCTTGATCCGGGCGGGGTCGCCGGCCAGGTAGGTCGAGGACGGGCTCATCGGGATCACCAGGATGCCGAGCATCGCCGCCGGCTCCGGGGAGAACCAGGTCGCGTAGTCGCGCTTCCCACCCCAGTTGAGCGAGACGATCTTGTGGCCGAAGCCCTGGTAGACCGGCTGGGCCGGGTCGAAGTTGGTCCAGTAGGCCAGGCCCGACTGGGCCTCGCTCGAGAGCATCCAGGTCGCCTCGGTGGTCAGCGGAGCGTTGTCGCTGGCCTTTCCCCACAGCGCCAGACCCGTCCAGGCGGTGACCGCCTCGGAGCTGGACTCCTGGTTGTTGCCGTCGGCGAAGGGCGAGGTGCCCGAGGCCCACGAGTGACCCGCGTACGCGTCGAACACCCGACGGTCCGGGAAGGCCTTGTTGCCACCCGCGGAGCCGATGTCGGCCGCGAGCAGGTTCATCACCGGCGCGTACTGCTGCGCCAGCGCCGGGTCGTCCTCGGCCAGCACCCCGGCTGCGTACAGGAAGTAGCCGTAGTGGAAGTGGTGGTCGTTGAACTCGTCGGAGCCGAAGGAGGGCGTCAGGCCCACCAGACCCTTGGCCTGCTCGTCGTAGACGAAGCAGAAGGCCTCCCGCTGGGCACAGCCCTGCGGGTCGGTCCACTGGCCGAGGGTCTCGGTCAGCTTGGCCTTCACGGCGGCGGCGGCGTCGTCGGCCCCCAGCTGCTTGGCCAGCCGGTAGAGCATCGCGGCCCGGTAGAGGGCCTTGCCACCGAAGTAGGTGTCGGCGGGGAAGGCCGGCAGAGCCGCGATGTCCTTGCGGACCTGGTCGGTCAGCAGCTTCTTGTCGTCCCCCGACACCGAGCCCAGGTCCAGGGACCCGGTCGGCTGCGAGAGCGGCGCGGTGTAGCTGATCTGCTGCCCCGAGCAGAGCGTCATGGTGCCGTAGATGCTCGGGTAGGTGCCCAGGTCGCAGCCCGCCGTCGAGGTCAGGTTGGCCTGCTGGTGCGGCAGGGTGGCGAACGCGGTGTCCCCCTCGGACGTGTAGCCGAGGCGGGTCGTCACCACCTTGCCGCTGAGATCGTAGTCGACCGTGCTGCCGGTGACCGTGTTGCCGGCCAGGGCGGCCAGCTTCTCGGCCGAGCCGTCGGTGGGGACGGGGAACCAGGTGGCCACCCCGCCCTTCTTCAGGTCGATGCTGGTGCCGTTGACGCTGCCGTCGGAGACGACCAGCCCGTACGTCACCCCGCCGGCCTGACCGGTCCAGAAGTCACCGGTCTTGGTCAGGGCCAGCGCGGAGCTGACCGCGCCGCCGCCGGCCGAGGTGTAGCTGACGAACGGCGAGCCCTCGGCGATCCGGGTCTGGCCCAGCACCTTGCCCGAGCCGTCCAGGTTGTCGAGCGTCACCGTCATCTCGTCGTAGGCGCTGACCCGGGAGCTGGCGGCCCCGGTGTCGACGGTGACGTCGGCCTTGAAGGCGCCGGCGATGTTCTTCTCGGTCGTGACGATGCCGGGCTGCCCGAAGGCGAAGCCCTTGTCGGCCAGGCCGAAGGACAGCGGCAGCGGGAAGACGGGCTGAGGCTTGTCCCCGAAGGCCAGCCCCGAGAACCACCGGTTGGTCGGCGGCACCAGGCCGTCCGCGAGCCGGGTGATCGGGAGCTCCTTGGGCGTCTTGTGGACGACTCCGGAGACCAGCGGGTCGATCTGAGCCGCGGGGAAGAGATCCTGGGCCACGGCCTTGGCCGTCGGCGCCGAGGTGTCACCCCCACTGGTGCTCGAGCTGGGGGAGCAGGCCGCGGCACCGGCCGCCACGCTCAGCGTGGCGACCAGCACGCACAGGGCGGACCGGGTGGAGCGGGTACTGCGGCGTACGTCGGTGCGGTCATGCGTGGAGTGTCGGATGAACCGAAAACTCATTGCAGTCCGATCTGTCGGAGAAAGTTGAAGACCAGGTCACTCGGGCCGGCCAGCGGGCCGTCGTCACGCAGCTGCAGCGTGGCCACGACGGGCGTGCCGTCCTTGGTCAGGTCGGCCAGGGCCGGGTCGGTCAGCTGGGGGCTGTCGACGCGGACCTTGGTCGCGGCCTTGGCGTTCTCCGTGGCCACCTGGATGGTGGTCACGGTGCCGGTGATGGTCTCGTTGTTCGGCAGCAGGATCTTGGCCGTGGCACCCTTCTGGACCCGCTCGTAGTCGCGGGGGGACAGCAGGTAGCGGGCGTCGATGTACTGCGACTTGGCGACCGTGATGGTGGCCAGCGGCTGGCCGTTGCCGAGCGCGTTGCCGGTCCGGGCGCTCAGGTCGCCGACCTGGCCGGCGACGGTGGCCTTGTAGGTGATGGTGGCGTTGCTGGTGTCGACGGTGTAGGCGTCGGTGGAGGCCACCGAGATGTTGTTGTCGAGGTCCTGCTTGAGGGTGACGCTCTCGATCGTGAAGAGCTTCTGGCCCTTCTTCACGGTGTCGCCCTCTTTGACGAACTGCTTGCTGACGGTGCCGCCGTACGCGGCGCCGACGTCGTAGGTGTCAGCGGCGACGGTGGCGGACAGGCTGGCCACCTTGGTCTGGCGCTGGTTGAAGATCAGGGTCAGGACGGCCACGAGGGCCACGACGCCGAGGATGCCGGCGAACAGTCGAAGTCTGGCGATCCAGGTCATGAAACTACCTCTTTCTGGGTGCGCCGGGCGTCGGTGACGTCAGAGGGCGCGGGGTCGTTGCCGACCGCGGGGACAGGGCTGGTCTGGGTGAGGGTGGCCGTGCTCTGCGCGTAGGCCGGGACATCGACGATCTCGGAGCCGTCATCCACCTCGACGGGGACCGACGCTGCCTCCTGGTAGCCCAGGGTGCGCTCGAGCTCGGGCGGGACGACCAGGTTGGTCATCAGCGCCGGGGCCTCCTGCGGCTCCTCGGCCACGATGACCGAGGGCCGCGGGTGGTTGATCCGCCAGGCCTCACGCATCGCGACGATCATGAAGGCGCCCAGGATGAAGGTGTTGGTCACGTTCCAGGCCGTGGCCAGGGTGAACTGGGTGTTGCCCAGGTCACGCCAGATCGCGACGACCGAGGTCAGCGCCAGGAAGACGAACGTCAGCACCTGCGGGACGATGAAGTTGAACGGGGACTCGGCCTTGGTCTTGCTGCCGGTTACGTGCCACTTCTGCTCCTTGCCGATGAAGGCGTTGATCAGGGCGTGCAGGTAGATCGGGAACGACACCGCCGCCAGCATCAGCACCTCCCAGCGGAACGAGCCCAGGGTGTAGAAGGCGAGCAGCACCTGCATCACGTAGAAGCCGGCGTAGAACAGCAGCCAGGTCGTCCAGTCGATGTGCAGGTTCACCGGGCGGAGGTCGAAGAAGATCTCCATCGGCGGGACCAGCAGCAACAGGCCCGGAGCCAGACCGGTCAGGTAGTGGGTCGCGGTGACCAGGTACATGATCCGCTGGTCCATCGTCAGCTTGCGACGCGGGCTGAGCGGGTTGTGGGTGAACATGATCTCGAACCCGCCGGTGGCCCAGCGCAGCTGCTGCTTGGTGTAGGCCTCGATGGTCTCGGGGGCGTCGCCCACGGCCAGGGTCTTGGGGATGTAGATGGTCTTCCAGCCGCGCTCGTGGAGCATCAGCGAGGTCCAGACGTCCTCGGACTTGGAGTCGGTGTAGATGCCGCCCACGTCGTTGACCGCGGCCCGGCGGTAGATCACGTTCGTGCCCACGCAGAACGCGGCGTTGAAGTGGTTACGGCCCGGCTGCACGAACTTGTAGAACACGGCCTGCATGTAGCCCGCACCGCGCGACACCAGGTTGATCAGGTTGCCGTAGGTCTGCGGGGTCTGCACGAAGGCGACGGTGGCGTTGATGAAGAACGGCACCGTCTCGACCAGGAAGTCCTCCTTGGGGACGAAGTCGGCGTCGAAGACGCAGAAGAAGTCACCCTTGGCGATGGACAGCGCGTGGTTGATGTTGCCGGCCTTGGCGCCGTTGCTGCTCAGCCGCCGGATGTAGAAGCAGCCGAGCTCGTCGGCGAGGGCGCGGACGTCGTCGGAGCGCCCGTCGTCCAGGATCCACGTACGGTGCTTGCCCTTGATCGCCATCGCGGCGGCCGCGGTGGCCCGGATCTTGTGGATCTCCTCGCCGTAGACGGTGATGAACACGTCGACGGAGACCTCCTTGCCGTCCAGCAGCACCGGCCAGAGCTCGGGGGAGTCCTTCACCCCCGCGGCCTTCACCGCCTTCTTGCTGAACAGGTCGCGCTGGGCGTCGTAGAAGGCGAAGTCGCGCGGGCTCTTGGCCCCGGACAGGATCGTCCACATCGAGAGCAGCGCCTGGCTGACCAGGATGGTCTCGGCCAGGATGACGAGCGCGTAGGGCAGCAGGTTGCCGCGGTTGGAGGGGTTGAGCAGGAACTGCGCGTAGAACAGGATCCCGAGTGTCGCGATCAGCGAGATCAGGATCATCACGGGCGAGTACGGGTTGGCCGTCTCTGCTCGACGGGTCACAGGCACGTGTTTATCGACGCGTGCGTAGTCGTGGGCCGGTCTGGCCATAGGACGCTCCACAATTCGGTGATTTGCGGGGGACGCGTCGAGACGGATGGACGGGCTCACGGCCTACCGATGGGTTCACCGCCGACTCGGGCAAGCCTCCGGTGATCGATGGGCCGGTGATGCTCGGTCCGGCTCGACGATGCGGCAGCTCTGCCACTCGGAGGTTCGCGCACCTGGCCTGCTGCGAACTGGCACCCCCGGGGCCAGGGCGACCCGCTCTCTCGGGTCGGCTCTCCCACCCATCTCGGGGCGGGACTCACAACAGGATTCGGGATCCGTGTCTTGCTACGGTTCTCGGTCTGCGATGCCTCAACTCTAAGGGAGATCCGGGGCCTCTGGGTGACATCGCGGCGAACACCGGGCGCCCTGCGAGCACCGCCTGGGGGGCGCGCGCCGGCCCGGCCGGGCCGGGCCGGGAAACTGGTATTACCGCGGGGGACCAGTGCCTGCGCGGCGTCGGCCGCACATGATCACGAGGGATTGCGCCCACGGGCTGAACGACGGTCGGCCTGGGGTCTCCGGGGTGGTATGCGACCAGTCAGCACAGTGGTTGGCCGAGCGAGGGAGCGCGCGCCGGGGGTCCGTACGGCGCCCGGGGTGGTGAACCTCACAGCCGTTAGGCCGCCTCAGGGGCCCCGGCCGACCGTCCTGGGCCGGCTGAGGCGGTCCGCCACTACGCTGACCTGATGAACAGGGCGGTCGTGCCGGACGCGACAGGGGACCAGGTCCGGGCCGAGCTGGCGCGGCTGCGCAACAGCATCGACAACATGGACGCGGCCCTGGTGCACCTGCTGGCCGAGCGTTTCAAGATCACCCAGCAGGTGGGCGTGCTCAAGGCCGACCACGGGCTGCCCCCGGCCGACCCGGCGCGGGAGGCCCAGCAGATCGCCCGGCTCCGCTCGCTGGCCGAGGAGGCCCGGCTGGACCCGGAGTTCGCCGAGAAGTTCCTCAACTTCGTCGTGGCCGAGGTCGTACGCCACCACCAGGCTGTGCTGAGCGAGCGCCCGCCGGCGGGCTGAGCCGAGAACGGGGTCGTCGCCCTGTCCGCTGCCGCGTCGTCCCGGCCCGACCCCGGGCCGCCACCCTTTAGACTTCTGGCTTTCCGGACGGCCGAAGAGGACTGATGAGCCAGACCGAGATGGACAGCGCAGCCGGCCACGACCTGGTCATCGTGATCGACTTCGGGGCCCAGTACGCCCAACTGATCGCCCGACGGGTTCGTGAGGCCCACGTCTACTCCGAGATCATGCCGCACACGGCGACGGTGGCCGAGATCATGGCCCGGCGGCCCAAGGCAGTCATCCTCTCCGGCGGTCCCCAGTCGGTCTACGCCCCGGGGGCGCCGCAGGTCGACCCGCAGCTGTTCGAGTCCGGGGTGCCGGCCTTCGGGATCTGCTACGGCTTCCAGGCGATGGCCCGCGCGCTGGGCGGCGACGTGGAGCGGACCGGGCTGAGCGAGTTCGGCCGCACCTCCGCCCGGGTGGAGGTCCCCGGCACCCTGCTCGCCGGGCTGCCGCCCGAGCTGCGGGTGTG
>JAOPXW010000348.1 GCA_025964935.1 Friedmanniella sp.
CTGGGCCGTGCTGGCCGAGCTCCGGGCCGAGCTCGCCCGGCGCGTGCCGACCCCGCCGGCTCCTGTCACCAGCAGCCGACCGCTGACGGCGGAGGAGCGGCGGCTGCTGGCCGAGGTGCCACCGCACCACGGGCACTGACCCGGGGCCGGACGCGCCCGAGCGGAGAGCCCGGCGGCGGTGCGGTTAGAGCCGACCGCGGTTCTGCGACGCGAGTAGATCGCGGATCTCGGCCAGCAGGTCCTCGCTCGATGCGGCCTTCTCGGGCTCGTCCTTCTTGCGGAGCTCGCTGAACCTGTTGTACGGCAGGACGACCGCGAAATAGATCACCGCGGCGGTCAGGACGAAGGTCACCAGCGCGGTGATGAACGGGCCGACCGGCAGGCCCGCCACGCGCAGCTCGTCGAAGCCCTTGACGTTGACGATCAGGCCGAGGGCGGCGACGAAGATGTCGGTGAACGCCTTGACCACCGCGGCGAAGACCGTGCCCATGATGAAGGCGACGGCCAGCTCGATCAGGTTCCCGCGCAGCAGGAAGTCCTTGAAACCTTGCACAGTGTCCTCCTGAGAAGCGGATCGGTGCCTCGACGTTAACAGGGGTCTATGACCGCCAGATGACCGACAAGGTGGCGGTCACAGCCGCCCGGGCCAGGGCGGCGGCCGTCGGACGGTCGACCGCGACCAGGACCAGCGCGCCGTCGGAACGGGCGTTCTCGGCTTCCGCCCGGGGCACCGTCACCACCCGGACCGCCGCGGCCACGACCCGCGCCTGCGCCACCTGGGGATCGGCGGCGAGCACGTCCACGAGATCGCCCGGGTGCACCAGGGCGGCCAGGTCGGGGTCGGTAAGCCGGAGCGGGGCCAGCACGAGGGAGGTCGACCCGGGCGGCCGGGGGAGGACCAGGGCCAGCTCGGTCAGGACCTGACCCCGCGCCGCCGGGGCGGCCAGCAGCCGGCCGAGCGCCGGACCCGGATCGGTGAGGGCTCCGTCGGGGACCGCGTCGACGGGGACGTCGGCGACGTCGAGGTCCGCGCCCTGCAGGACCGTCCCGCCGGCGAGCGCGTGCTCCAGCCGGACGACCCGGACGGTCGCCGGTCCTTCGGGGGTGGCCGCCGCCACCCCGGACACGACCGCGGCGACCGCCGCCAGGGCGGCCAGCTTGCGGCGGTGCCAGGACGCGGCCCGCCCGAGCTCGCGCCACCAGGGGCGGCGGACCCCGGTCATCGGAGCGTCCCCGACGGCTGGGTCCGGCGACGGCCGACGCACCTCGACGCGGGGCCGGGCCGGGCCGGGCGACGGCGTACGACGGGAGGAAGCGGTGCAGGAGGGGTGGCCGGGGTCATGCCCTGACCGTAAGGACGCCGACCGCCAGCGGTCGCGTCCTCCACAGGTCAGGAGGTGGCGGACGACCCTGTGGACGAGGCCACCTTGGGCGCGCTGGAGGAGCCCGACCCGCTGGCGCCCGAGCCGTTGGCGCTGGACCCGTTGGAGCCCGAGCCGCTGGAGGAGGACCCGTTGCTGCCCGTGTCGCTCGTGGCCGCGGGGGCCGAGGCGTCCTTCTTGGCCTCGCGCTTGGCCTCGGACTTCTCCGACGGACCGGAGTCGGAGGCCTTGCCGGTCCGGCTGTCGGTGCGATAGAAACCGGAGCCCTTGAAGACCACACCGACGGCGTTGAAGATCTTGCGCAGCGAGCCGCCGCAGCTCGGGCACTCGGTCAGGGCGGAGTCGGTGAACTTCTGGACGGCCTCGAGGTCGTGGCCGCACTCGGTGCACCGGTACTGGTAGGTAGGCATCCTGCTCTTTCGCTCCTCGGGCGGCCGCTCCGGGCTGACGCCCCGGGCTCAACTAGCACTCAAGCATACCGACTGCTAACACCGTCTTCGCCGGTCCGAGCCTTAGTCTGGTCCGGTGCGTCGTGCCCCCCGCTGGTTGTTGTTCACCGTGATCGTCCTGGTCCTCGCACTCGGAACGTTCTCCAGCCTGGCCATCGGGACCGCGCGGCAGTCCCTGCCGCAGGTGTCGGGTCGGCTGGTGGTCCCGGGACTCGGCGCGCCCGTCGAGGTGCTGCGTGACCGCTACGGGGTGCCGCAGATCTATGCGGACAACGCCGACGACCTGTTCCAGGCCCAGGGCTACGTGAACGCCCAGGACCGCTTCTTCGAGATGGACGTCCGGCGCCACCTCGCCGCCGGTCGGCTCTCGGAGCTGCTCGGCCCCTCCCGGGTGCAGGTCGACGCGTACGCCCGGACCCTGGGGTGGCGGCGGACCGCCGAGGCCGAGCTGTCCCTGGCCTCCTCCTCGACCCGGCGGGCCCTGGACGCGTACGCCGCCGGGGTCAACGCCTACCTGCACAGCCGTCCGACGACCGACCTGTCGCTGGAGTACAGCCTGCTGGCGGCGCAGGGGCTGGAGTACGAGCCGGAGGACTGGACGGCGGTCGACACCCTGGCCTGGCTCAAGGTCGTGGCCTGGCAGCTCGGGTCCAACCACGAGCAGGAGGCCGAGCGGTCACTGGTCACCGCCACGGTCGGCACCGACCGCGCGGCCTCGCTCTATCCCCGTTTTCCGCTGGACGGCTTCGACCCCATCCTCAGCCGGGGTGCGGTGACCGGCGGCACCTTCGACCCGACCGCGGCGGGGACCCCCGCCCCGGGGGCGGGCACCGCGGTGCAGGTGCAGGCGGCACTGGACGCCGTGGCCTCGGTCCGCAGCCTGGACCGGTCCCTGAACGAGGTCCTGGGGGCCCCGGGGCTGGGGGGTGAGACCTCCGCCAGCGCCTGGGTGGTCTCGGGCTCGCGTACGGCCACCGGTCGGCCGCTGCTGGGCAACGACCCCCAGCTGGCGGTGGCGATCCCCTCGGCCTTCACCCAGGTCGGACTGCACTGCCGGGTCGCCTCGGCGGCCTGCGCCTACGACGTCACCGGCTTCGCCCTCGCGGGCGTGCCCGGCGTGACCGTGGGCCGGAACACCACCGTGGCCTGGGGCCTCAGCGGCAGCCGGGTCGACGCCCAGGACCTCGTCCTGGAGGACGTGGTGGGCGACTCGGTGCGGGAGGGGGCCGGCTTCATGCCCCTGGAGTCCCGGGTCGAGAGCCTGACCGTGCGCGGTGAGGACCAGCCCCGGACGCTCACCGTGCGCACCGGTCGGCACGGGCCGCTGGTCTCCGACATCGTGCCCCAGCTGGCCCGTCCGGGGACGACCGAGCTCGGCGACCGGCACGAGGCCGTCGCCGTCCGCTGGACCGGCACCGCCCCCGGCCGGACGATGGACGCGCTGCTCGCCCTGGACCGGGCCCGGAGCTTCGAACAGTTCCGGGCGGCCGCGGCGCTGGTCGGCGCGCCCTCGCTGAGCCTGCTCTACGCCGACGTGGCCGGCAACATCGGCTACCAGCTCGCCGGGGCCGTCCCCGTCCGGGGCCGCGGTGACGGGCGGCTGCCCGCGCCCGGGTGGGACCCGGCGTACGACTGGACCGGCACGGTCGCGGCCAAAGCTCTGCCCTGGACCTACAACCCGCCGGCCGGGGTGATCGTGGCGGCGAACCAGCCCGTCACCGGCCAGGTCTACCCGCACCTCCTCGGCTCGGACTTCTCCTACGGCTGGCGGAGCCAGCAGCTGACCGACCGGCTCGCCGACGCCGACCCGCTGACCGTCGACCAGGCCCAGGGGCTCTTCTCCGACGACACCTCCCGGGTGGCCGCGGACCTGGTGCCGACGCTCCTCAAGATCAAGGTCAGCGACAGCTGGGTCGCCGAGGGCCAGCGCACGATGGTGGGCTGGGACTACACGGCTACGGCCGACTCGGCCGCCGCGGCCTACTTCAACGTGGTCGTCCACAACGTCTTGAAGGCGACGTTCCGCGACGAGCTGCCGGCCGACCTCTGGCCGACGACCAGCGACCGCTGGTACGCCGTCCTCGCGACCCTGATGAAGCAGCCGAAGAACCCCTGGTGGGACGACGTGACCACCCCTGGCAAGGTCGAGACCAGGGACGACATCCTGCTGCGGGCCATGACCGACGCCCGCAAGGAGATCACCTCCCTGATGGCCCGCGACACCGACGAGTGGCAGTGGGGCCGGCTGCACCACGTCCGACTGAGGAGTCCCTGGTTCGGCCGGGCCTGGTTCCGCCCGGTCCGGGCGCTGTTCAACCGCGGCCATTACCCGGTCGGCGGAGGCGTGGCGGCCCTGGACAACACCTCCTACGACGACCGCCTCGGCTACGACGTCGTCCGGGCCCCCGCGCTGCGGATACTGGCGGACCTGTCCGGCGCCGACGGGTCGCGGTGGGTCAACCAGAGCGGCGTCTCCGGGCACGCCTTCGACGAGCACTACGACGACCAGACGCAGCTGTGGGCCACCGGTCGGCTGTGGCCCCTGGTCACGTCCCGGGCCGCGGTCGAGACGGCGACGACGACCCGGCTCGACCTCGTCCCCAACGGCTGAGCCGGGTGCCCTACAGGCTGCGGCGACTGGCGACCAGGGGGCACAGGAACGGGTCCTGCCCACGCCTCCCCACCTGGTTCAGGTAGCGGGTCACCTGGCCGTAGGACCGCCACAGTCCAGGACGGGCGTACGGGATGCTCAGCTCCGCGCAGTAGGCGGCGACCAGCGGCTGTGCCTGGCGCAGGAACGGCCGCGCCATCGACGGGAACAGGTGGTGTTCGATCTGGTAGTTGAGCCCGCCCATCAGCGTGGCCAGCACCCGACCCCCGGCGACGTCCCGGCTCATCAGGACCTGACGGCGCAGGAAGTCCAGACGCAGGCCGCGGGCCACCAGCGGCATCCCGATGTGGTTGGGGGCGAAGGCGGCGCCCAGGTAGAAGCCGAAGACGGCGAGCTGGAGAGCCAGGAAGGCGGCCGCCTTGTCGGGCGGCAGGGCCCAGAACAGCAGGGCGACATAGCCGCCCATGCGCAGGGTCAGCAGGCTCAGCTCCAGCGCCCGGCGCTCCACCGGGGCGCGGCCCAGCAGCCGCCGGAACCCGGACAGGTGCAGCGAGAGGCCCTCCAGGACGAGCAGGGGGAAGAAGAACGCCCCCTGGTGCCGGGCCAGCCAGCGGGTCCAGCCGTAGCGGCGCTCCTCCGCCTGCTCGGGGGTGAACGCCACGGCGGGCAGGTCGATGTCGGGGTCGGACCCGACCGTGTTCGGGTGCGCGTGGTGCCGGCCGTGCTTGCTGCGCCACCATCCGTAGCTGATGCCCACCAGCCCGGTCGCGATGAGCAGGCTGGCGGCGTCGTTGCGCCGCCCCGAGACGAAGATCTGCCGGTGGGCCGCGTCGTGGCCCAGGAACGCCAGCTGGGTCAGCACCAGGGCCAGGGCCACCGCGACCACGAGCTGGAGCCAGCTGTCGCCGAGCCAGGCGGCGGCTCCGGCGCAGGAGGCGACCAGGCCGATCAGCAGGCTCAGCTTGCCGGCGTAGTAGCCGTAGCGCCGACGCATCAGGCCCAGGGCCTGGACGCGGTGGGCCAGGGTGGTGAAGTCGCTGGTCGGGGAGGCCGCGCCGTGCGGGCGGGCAGGCCGAGGCGAAGAAAGGGCTGGGGCGGTCATCAGGGTCACCCGTCGTTCGGGCGTACGCAGAAAGAACCCGGGCAACATGTTCTCGGGCCCCGACGGAGGTGGCGACGATCGGCACCCCCGAGCCCCCGGGCAGGCTGGTGAGCAGCAACCTCAATCTACTCGCCGACTCCCAGGCCCGCCCCGGCGCACCTGGGGTCGCTGTCGGGGCAAGGGCAGCGTCGGGGCACCTCTGTGCGGACGCGCCCCTCGGGGAGGACGTCCCCCTCGACCCACACCTGCACGCCTTCCCACCCGGCCCCGGGGTGCTGGGGGCTGCGGATGCCTCCGCGGTCAGCCGTGCGGTCGGGGTCGGTCGGCGGTGACCCGCGCTGAAGCAGGTTCGGGGTGCAGGTGGCCCGGCTCGGGGTCCGTGGTGGCCGAGCGGGTGGTCGAGGAAGCCGTACGCCGGGCCCGCGCCCGGCGGGCCGACGGGCCCCGCCCGCCCGGGTGAATCCGGCTGGCCCGGGCCGGGTGCTGGGGCTAGAATCGCGCTCACAGGCGTCGACCCGGCCATCACCGGCGAGCCTCCGGAAGAACAGGCCGCCCGCGAGGACGGACCCCAGTAGAACCGGACGGGTGGCCCGTCACAGCCGTCGACGAGCGGTCGGCACCGGCACGAGCCGGTGACGGCAAGCGGGGTGGTACCGCGGTGCCGTCTGCCCAGCAGACGGTCATCGTCCTCGTGTCAGACCACGAGCACGAGAGACGGGCCAGCGATGAGCAACCCAGCGCAGCACCAGCCGACGGCCACCTACCCGAAGGCGACCAGCGCCGCAGTCGGCGCCGCCCACGGGGCAGACGATCGGGACCCCGCCGCAGCCGGGGTGCCGGCGAGCCCGCAGTTCCCCGCCTTGGAGGAGCGCGTCCTGGCCTACTGGAAGGACGACCAGACCTTCGCGGCCTCGGTGGCACAGAACCCCGCCGGTGAGGACGGGGCCAACGAGTTCGTCTTCTACGACGGACCGCCGTTCGCCAACGGTCTGCCGCACTACGGCCACCTGCTGACCGGCTACGTCAAGGACATCGTGCCGCGGTACCAGACCATGCGCGGCCGCCACGTCGAGCGCCGCTTCGGCTGGGACTGCCACGGCCTGCCCGCCGAGCTCGAGGCCATGAGCCAGCTCGGCCTCAAGACCAAGGACGAGATCCTGGAGCTGGGGATCGAGAAGTTCAACGCGGCCTGCCGCGAGTCCGTGCTGCGCTACACCGACGAGTGGCAGGCCTACGTCACCCGCCAGGCCCGTTGGGTCGACTTCGAGCACGACTACAAGACCCTCGACATCAGCTACATGGAGAGCGTCCTGTGGGCCTTCAAGTCGCTGCACGACAAGGGCCTGGTCTACGAGGGGCTGCGGGTCCTCCCGTACTGCTGGAACGACGAGACCCCGCTGTCCAGCCACGAGCTGCGGATGGACGACGAGGTGTACCAGAACCGCCAGGACCCCGCCGTCACCGTCGGCTACCGGCTGGAGACCGGCGAGCTAGCGCTGATCTGGACCACCACCCCCTGGACCCTGCCCAGCAACCTGGCCATGGCCGTCAACCCCGAGGTCAGCTACGTCGTGGTGCAGGGCCCGCCCTCGGAGTCGGGGGTCACCGAGCGCTACGTGCTGGCCGAGGCCCGACTGGCCGCGTACGCCCGTGAGCTGGGGGAGGACGCCGCCGACCGGGTCGTGCAGCGGCTGACCGGGACCGAGCTGCTGGGCCGGCGCTACACCCCGCCGTTCTCCTACTTCCTGGGCCAGCCGAACGCGCACGTCGTGCTGGCCGCGGACTACGTCACCACCGAGGACGGGACGGGCATCGTCCACATCGCGCCCGCCTTCGGTGAGGAGGACAAGGTCGTCACCGACGCCGCCGGGATCACCGCCGTGGTCCCGGTGGACGCCGCCGGTCGGTTCACCACCGAGGTGTCCGACTACGCCGGCGTCCAGGTCTTCGACGCCAACCTGCTCATCATCGACCACCTGAAGGCCATGACCCGGCGGGCGCGGGACGGGGCGCCCGGTGAGACCGGGTCGGTCACCGAGGGCACCGTGCTGCTGCGGCAGGAGAGCTATGACCACCCCTATCCGCACTGCTGGCGCTGCAAGCAGCCGCTGATCTACAAGGCCGTCTCGAGCTGGTTCGTCGAGGTGACGAAGGTCAAGGACCGGATGGTCGAGCTCAACCAGCAGATCACCTGGGTCCCCGAGCACGTCAAGGACGGCCAGTTCGGCAAGTGGCTGGCCAACGCCCGCGACTGGTC
>JAOPXW010000355.1 GCA_025964935.1 Friedmanniella sp.
GCGAAGGCCTTCAGCGAGTTCTGGTACCGCAAGGCGCCGCAGCACCGGGTCGGCGAGCTGCAAAACATCACCAACTTCTTCCACCCGCTGGACATCGTGGCCGAGTGGAACCGGGTGTACGGGCCCAACGGCTTCCTGCAGTATCAGTTCGTGGTGCCGTTCGCGGAGTCGGAGACGTTCAAGCGCTGCTTCGAGATGATCGTCAACTCGGGTCACCTCTCCTGCCTCAACGTGCTCAAGCGCTTCGGTCCGGGCAACGACGCACCGCTCTCCTTCCCGATGCCGGGCTGGACGCTGACCGTGGACCTGCCGATCGAGGCGGGGCTGGAGCAGCTGTGCAACGCGCTCGACGAGCAGGTCGTCGGGGCCGGCGGTCGGGTCTACCTGGCCAAGGACTCCCGCCTCAGCGCCACCCGGTTCCGGCAGATGTACCCGCGCCTGGAGGACTTCCTCGCCGTCCGACGGGACGTCGACCCGACCGGCCTGTTCAACTCCGACCTCGCGCGCCGGCTGGAGCTGAGGTAGGCGCCACCTCCTTCCCCCGGGCCCAGCCCGACCCCGCTCTCCAGGAGAACCCATGATGAACGCGCTCGGCGCACCCCAGTCCCTGCTGCTGCTCGGCGGCACCTCCGACATCGCCGTCGCCGTGGCCCGGCGCTACGCCCGGCAGAGCCCCGGCCTGCGGGTCGTGCTGGCGGCCCGGCCCACCGAGCGGCGTACGGCGGCCGCGGCTGAGCTCGGCGCCCTCGGGGCGCAGGTGAGCGAGGTCGACCTGGACGCCCGCGACCACGGCACCCACGCCGCGACGATCGACGCCGCCTTCGCCGGCGGTGACGTCGACGTCGCCGTGCTGGCCTTCGGTCTGCTCGGCGACCCCGAGCAGGCGTGGCAGGATCCGGAGACGGCCCTGGAGCTGGCCGAGGTGAACTTCGCGGCCCCGGTCCACCTGGGGGTGCTGCTGGCCAACAAGCTGCGGGCCCAGGCCCACGGCACGATCGTCGCGCTGTCCAGCGTCGCCGGCGAGCGGGTCCGCCGCTCCAACTTCGTCTACGGCGCGACCAAGGCCGGGTTCGACGGCTTCTTCCTGGGTCTCGGCGAGGCGCTGGCCGAGCACGGGGTCCGGGTCCTGGTCGTCCGACCGGGCTTCGTCAGGTCCAAGATGACCGAGGGCCTGGACAAGGCTCCCCTGTCGGTCACGCCGGACGAGGTGGCCGAGGCGACCATCGCCGCGGTGACGGCCAAGAAGGAGCTCATCTGGGTCCCCAACCCGATGCGGTTCGTCATGTCGGGCCTGCGGCACGTCCCCCGCCCGCTGTTCCGCAAGCTCCCGATCTGACCCCTAGGATCGGCCCATGGTTCTTGAAGTCGCCCTGATCGACGTGACCGACGCCAAGGGGTTCGAGGCCGCCTACCGGCAGGCGCGGCCCGGGCTGGCCGGCACGGAGGGCTGTCGCTCGGTGCGGATGACCCGCGGCCTCGAGTCGCCGAACCGGTTCGTGCTGCTGGTGGAGTGGGACTCGGTCGAGGCCCACGAGATGAACTTCCGCCAGACGGACCGGTTCGCCCAGTGGCGCGGGGCCATCGGGCCCTTCTTCGCCGGCCCGCCGACCGTCGAGCACTTCACCGACGTCGTCTGACCCGCACCGCCGGGCGGCGCCCGTCGCGGGCACCGGCGTGGCCGCGGTTCGGGGTCAGTCCCAGCCCAGGGAGGACGCGCCGTCGGACTGTCCGGTGACGTCCCACAGGTGGTGCACCACGTCGTGCAGGAAGTACTGCAGCAGGGTGGTCACGGTGAACGCGGAGCCGTCCGAGCGGAGCCCGCGGCGGTCCTCCTGGCCGGCCCGCACACTCCCCACCAGGGCGAGGGTCCGCTGGGCCGCCGCCTCCAGCTGGTCGGCCACCACCTCGGGATCCTGCTCGGCGTAGCGCTCCCGCACCGCGGTCTCGTCCTGGTCCCAGTTCGGGAACGTCGGCTCGTCCTGCTCCAGCAGGGCCCGCAGTCGGCCCTCGAACACCTCGAAGACGTCGCGGACGTGGGCCCCGTACTCCAGCGGTGACCAGACCCCCGGCTCGGGCCGGCGCTCCACCGCGGGGCTCGACCGCAGGATTTGGGCCCACTCCTCGGCCGCCACGAACAGCCGCGGCCCGATGGCCGCCAGCGGGACCTCCCCGGCCGCCAGCCCGCAGTCGGGGCAGGGGCGCTCCAGGGTCCAGGTCCAGTCCTTGTCGTCCGGCACGACGGTGTCGCTCACCGGTCCGGCGGGGCTCTCGGGTGCGGGGTCCACACCGGTCAGCGTACGGGCGACCCGGGGAAGCGGACCCGGGACCTCCGTCCCGGCCCCGGCCGCGCGTGGTGGTTAGAGTACGCACCAGGTCGTTCGACCGTTCGTAACATGTCGGGTGCCGGCCTGGGCGCCCGCGAGGAGGACTGGACACGTGGGAATCAGCAAGGTGCTCGTCGCCAACCGGGGAGAGATCGCGGTCCGGGTGATCCGGGCGGCGGCCGATGCGGGGCTGGGCAGTGTTGCTGTGTACGCCGACGCCGACGCCGAGGCGCTGTTCGTCTCGCTGGCCGACGAGGCGTACGCGCTGGACGGGGCGACCCCGGCCCAGACCTACCTCGACGTGGCCAAGCTGCTGGACGTGGCGGCCCGGTCCGGGGCCGACGCCGTGCACCCGGGCTACGGCTTCCTGGCCGAGAACGCCTCCTTCGCCCAGGCGGTGCTGGACGCGGGCCTGGTGTGGATCGGTCCCCCGCCCGCGGCGATCGAGTCCCTCGGCGACAAGGTCAGGGCCCGCCACATCGCGGAGAAGGTGGGGGCGCCGCTGGTGCCGGGCACCTCCGACCCGGTCGCGGACGCGACCGAGGTGGTGGCGTTCGCGGAGACGTACGGGCTGCCGATCGCGATCAAGGCCGCGTTCGGGGGCGGTGGGCGCGGACTGAAGGTGGCCCGGACCCTGGCCGAGGTCCCCGAGCTGTTCGAGTCCGCGACCCGGGAGGCCGTCACCGCCTTCGGCCGCGGGGAGTGCTTCGTCGAGCGCTAGCTGGACAAGCCGCGGCACGTCGAGACGCAGTGCCTGGCCGACCGCCACGGCAACGTCGTCGTCGTCTCGACCCGGGACTGCTCGCTGCAGCGACGGCACCAGAAGCTGGTCGAGGAGGCCCCGGCGCCCTTCCTGAGCCAGGCCCAGCTGACGCAGCTCTACACCGCGTCGAAGGCGATCCTGCTCGAGGCCGGCTACGTCGGCGCGGGGACCTGCGAGTTCCTCGTCGGCCAGGACGGCACCATCTCCTTCCTGGAGGTCAACACCCGCCTGCAGGTCGAGCACCCGGTCTCGGAGGAGGTCACCGGGCTGGACCTGGTGCGGGAGATGTTCCGGATCGCCGACGGCGAGGCCCTCGGCTACGGCGACCCCGACGTCCGCGGGCACTCCATCGAGTTCCGGATCAACGCCGAGGACGCGGGCCGCAACTTCATGCCGGCTCCGGGCACGCTGACCGCCTGGCACGCGCCCGCCGGACCCGGGGTACGGGTCGACGAGGGCTACCTCGCCGGGATGACCGTCCCCGGCAGCTTCGACTCCCTGGTCGCCAAGGTCATCGTCACCGGTGCGGACCGCCCCCAGGCCCTGGCCCGCTCCCGACGGGCTCTCGCCGAGCTCGTCGTGGAGGGCATGCCGACCGTGGTCCCCTTCCACCGGGCCGTGTTGGACCAGCCGGCGTTCACCGCCGCCGACGGCACGTTCGGGGTGCACACCCGCTGGATCGAGACCGAGTTCGAGAACACCATCCCGCCCTGGTCCGGAGTCGCCGCGGACGCCCCGGAGGCGGTCGGGAAGACCACCGTGGTGGTCGAGGTCAACGGGAAGCGGCTGCAGGTCGTGCTGCCCGGGGACCTGCGGGTGGGCACGAACGGTGCCGCACGGACGGCGAAGAAGCCGGCCCGGCGCAGCGGCGGCGGCGGGACCGCGGCGGCCGCGTCGGGGAACGCCCTGACCTCCCCGATGCAGGGCACCATCGTCAAGGTGGCCGTGGCCGAGGGTGACACCGTCGCCGCGGGTGACCTGGTCGTGGTGCTCGAGGCGATGAAGATGGAGCAGCCGCTCACCGCGCACCGGGCCGGCACCGTCACCGGGCTCAGCGCCGAGGTCGGGGCCACCGTCACCAGCGGTTCGACTCTCTGCGAGATCCTCGACCCGTCCTGAGCCGGGGTGATCGTGCCCGCCCAGGCTTAAAAGGTGGGTAAGAACGCCCCTTCGGGTAGGGCAATCCCCGCTCGACCGGGCAGACTCGACCCATGGACCTCGTCGTGCTCTTGCTGCTCTTCCTGATCGTGGGCGGCGGCGTCGGGCTCTACCGTCGGCACGCCGTACGGCAGCGCGCCCGCCAGCAGCAGGTGGCCCTGGAGAACCAGCTCAGCACCTCCAGGCGCGCCGCGGACGAGGACGTGACCAAGTTCGGCGAGGAGCTGCAGCGGCTGGACAACGACGTGGCCGGGCACGCCCTGGACGAGGCCATGCAGCAGGACTACCAGCGGGCCCTGGACGCCTACGAGGACTCCAAGTCCTCGCTGGACGCCGTGACCAAGCCGGACGAGATCCGCCACGTCACCGAGATCCTCGAGGACGGCCGCTACGCCGTCGCTTGCGTCAAGGCGCGGATCGCCGGGCAGAAGCTGCCCGCCAAGCGCCCGCCGTGCTTCTTCAACCCGGCTCACGGGCCGTCCTCCCGGGACGTCGACTGGGCCCCGCCCGGCGGAGCCCAGCGGACCATCCCGGCATGCCCCGCCGACGCCGAGCGCGTCCTGGCCGGGGCCGACCCCTACATCCGGACCGTCCAGGTCGGCGCCCAGCGGGTCCCCTACTGGGAGGGCGGGCAGGCGTACGCCCCCTGGGCCCAGGGCTACTACAGCCGCTGGGGTGGCAGCGACATGCTCTCCGGCGTACTGATCGGCAGCATGCTGTTCGGTGGCATGGGCAACGTGTTCGGCGGCGTCGGCGACGGCATCGGCGGCATGATGGACGGGATCGGCGGCGGCTTCGAGGGCATCGGCGAGGGCCTGGGTGACATCGGCTCCGGCATCGGCGACATGTTCGGCGACCTCTTCGACGGCTGACCGCCCGCGCTCAGAGCAGGGTCTGGACCCGGCTCAGCGTCTCGGCGCAGCCGTCGTTGACCTTGACCGTGGCCAGGTCGTCGCCGCGGGTCACCCCGCGGGTCACGATCACCACGGGGCGGCCCTGCTTGGCGCTGTGCCGGACGAAGCGCAGCCCCGACATCACGGTCAGCGACGACCCGAGCACGACCAGCACCTGACCCGCGTCGACCAGGTCGTAGGCCCGGGCCACCCGGGGCTTGGGCACGGACTCCCCGAAGAACACGACGTCGGGCTTGAGCCGGCCCCCGCACCGGCCGCAGGCGGCCAGGACGAAGCTGTGCCAGTCCTCCACCACCGCGTCGCCGTCCGGCCGCAGCTCGGCATGCTCCAGCACGGCCGGGGCCCGCAGGTCGGGGTTGAGGTCGCGGAGCCGGTCCTGCACGGAGCGCCGGCTCGTCCGGTCGCCGCAGTCCAGGCAGATGACGGCGGCGATCTCGCCGTGCAGGTCGACCACCGTCCGGCTGCCCGCGGCGGTGTGCAGTCCGTCGACGTTCTGGGTGACGACCCCGACGAGTCCAGCGTCCTCCAGGCTCACCAGGGCCCGGTGCCCGGCATTGGGGAAGGCGTCGCCCATCCGGGACCAGCCCAGGTAGGAGCGGGCCCAGTAGCGGCGCTGCGCCTCCACCGAACCCACGAACTCGGAGAGCTGCATCGGGGTGGCCCGGACCGCGGTCGGACCGCGGTAGTCGGGGATCCCGCTGTCGGTGGAGAGACCGGCCCCGCTCAGCACCGTCCAGGAGCGCCCGCGCAGCAGGTCGGCCATCGATGCCACGGCGTCGATCTCGGACATCACGCTCACGCCGCCGAGGCTACCGGGACCCGGCAAGAGCAGCTCAGGTGGCGGAGCGGCTGCCGTGCAGCCGGCGGGCGGCCTCGGCCAGCGAGCCGGTGAGCGAGGGATAGACGGTGAACGACCCGGACACCTGGTCGACGGTCAGTCGCTGGGCCACGGCGATGGACAGCGGGTAGATCAGCTCGCTGGCCCGGGGGGCGACGACGACCCCGCCGATCACGATGCCGGTCACGCTGCGGCAGAACAGCTTGACGAAGCCATCCCGGCTGCCCTGCATCTTGGCCCGCGCGTTGCCGCTCAGTCGCAGGGTGACCGTGCGCGCGGCCACCTCACCGGAGTCGACCTGCTGCTGGGTCACCCCGACCGTGGCGATCTCGGGGGAGGTGAAGACGTTGGAGGAGACCGTCTTGAGGTCCAGCGGGGCGACCGCGTCACCGAGTGAGTGCCACATGGCGATCCGGCCCTGCATCGCGGCCACCGACGCCAGGGCGAACACGCCGGTGCAGTCCCCGGCGGCGTACACCCCGCGAGAAGAGGTCCGGGAGACCCGGTCGACCTGGATGTAGCCGCCCGCGTCCAGCGTGACCCCGGCCTCGACCAGCCCCATGTCGGCGGTGTTGGGGATGGAGCCGACCGCCATCAGGCAGTGCGAGCCCACCACCTCGCGGCCGTCGGACAGAGTGACCGTCACCTGGTCCCCGGCCCGCGTCACGGACTGGGCGCGGGACTTCGCCAGCACGGTCAGGCCGCGTCGGGCGAAGACGTCCTCGAGCACCTGGGCGGCGTCGGCGTCCTCGCCGGGCAGCACACGGTCGCGGGAGGAGATCAGCACGACGTCGGCGCCCAGCGCGTCGTAGGCGCTGGCGAACTCGGCCCCGGTGACCCCGGAACCGACCACGATCAGCCGCTCCGGCAGCTCGGTCATGTTGTAGAGCTGGGTCCAGGTCAGGATGCGCTCGCCGTCGGGCTGAGCCGTGGCCAGCTCCCGGGGTCGGGCCCCGGTGGCCACCAGCACCACGTCGGCCTCGAAGGTCTGCTCCCCGTCGGCGGTCTCGGCGACCACCCGGTCGGGCCCGTCCAGCCGACCCCGGCCCAGGACCAGGTTGACGTTCTCCCGCAGCACCCGCTCGGCGATGTCCTCGGACTGCTTCTGGGCCAGGTCGAGGACCCGCCGGTTCACCGCGCCCAGGTCGACGTGCACTCCGGCCTCGGCGTTGCCCTGGTCCGAGGGCCCGAACCGCAGGCCCAGCTCGGCCGACTCGCGGATGTCTGTCATCACCTCGGCGGTGGCGATCAGGGTCTTGGACGGGACGCAGTCGGTGAGGACGGCCGATCCGCCGAGACCGTCGGTGTCGACCAGGGTCACCTCCCCACCCAGCTGGCTGCCGACCAGGGCGGCCTCGTACCCGCCGGGGCCGCCGCCGACGATCACCACGCGGGTCATGCGCACACCTGGGGAGTCACGGGCCACATTGTTCCACGCGCCGTCCGGACGGCTCGCCCGCCTGCGGCCCCGGACCCGCTAGCCTCGGTCCCGTGCTGTACGCCGCCTACGGGAGCAACCTGGACCCCGCGCAGATGGCGGAGCGCTGCCCGCACTCGCCACTGCGCGGCACCGGCTGGGTGACCGGCTGGCGGCTGACCTTCGGCGGGGAGGGCTGGGACGGCGCCCTGCCGACGCTGGCCGAGGACCCGGCCGACCCCGGGGCCAAGGTCTTCGTGGCGCTGTACGACGTCACCAGCGTCGACGAGACCACCCTGGACCAGTGGGAGAGCGCCGACTCCGGTCTCTACCGGAAGGTGCGGGTCCGGGTGTCGACGATGGACGGCGAGCAGACCGGCTGGGTCTACGTCCTGAACGACTTCGAGGGCGGCACGCCCAGCGCGCGGACCCTGGGCATCCTGGCCGACGCCGCGGAGCGGGCCGACGCCCCGAGCGACTACGTCCGTGAGCTCCGTACGCGCCCCTGCACCAGCGGCTGGTGACCCGACGGCGTGGGCCCGGCCCCGCCGTCATGCTCGCGCCACGGGCCGGTGACCCCGGCCGTCTATAGTGCCGCCATGTCTGAGGAGCCGAGCGTCGCCACCCCCGCCACCGACCCGTACGCGCTGGCCCAGGAGGCCGGGCGGGCCGTCCTGGACCGGTTCGGTGTGGGGAGGGTGGACGCCTGGTTCGTGCTGGGCTCGGGCTGGTCGGCCGCGGCTGAGGACCTCGGGGAGCCCGTGGGCCGGTGCCCGCTGGGGGACCTGCCGGGCTTCTCGGCCCCGGCCGTCCGGGGGCACGGCGGGGAGCTGGTCGTGCTGCGCAACGACCGCGGCACCGTGATCGCGGTCTCCACCGGACGCACCCACTTCTACGAGGGCCGCGGGGTGGCTCCGGTCGTGCACGGGGTCCGGACGGCCGCGGCGGCCGGTGCGCGGACGCTGCTGCTGACCAACGGCTGCGGAGGTCTCAACCGGGCGTGGCCGCCCGGGACGACCGTCCTGCTGCGGGACCACCTCAACCTGACCGGCGCGACCCCGCTGGTCGGGCCGACGTTCATCGACATGTCGGAGGCGTACGCGGGCCGGCTGCGCGAGCTGGCCCGCAGCGTCGACCCAGGTCTGCCCGAGGGCGTCTACGCCCAGTTCCACGGCCCCCAGTTCGAGACCCCGGCCGAGGTCCAGATGGCCGGGCGGCTCGGGGCCGACCTGGTGGGCATGTCGACCGCCCTGGAGACCATCGCGGCCCGTGAGGCCGGCCTGGACGTGCTGGCCATCTCACTGGTCACCAACCTGGCCGCGGGGGTCTCGGCGACCCACCTCAGCCACCAGGAGGTCCTGGACGCCGGGGTGGAGGCCGCGCCGCGGCTGCGGACGCTGCTCGCGGGCATCGCCGCCGCCCTGTGAGCGGGCTGCCGGTGAGCGGGCTGCCGGAGAGCGGGCTGCTGGCGGCCGAGCGGGATCGCGTCGAGGCGTGGGTGGCCCAGGACCCCGACCCGGCCACGCGGCGAACAGCCCTGGACCTGCTGGCCCGCTCGGCCGCGGGTGAGGCGGCCGCCACCACCGAGCTGCGCAACGCGTTCACCGGCCGGCTGACCTTCGGGACCGCCGGTCTGCGCGCCGCGCTCGGCCCGGG
>JAOPXW010000365.1 GCA_025964935.1 Friedmanniella sp.
GCACGGCCTCGGCGAACAGCGGGGCCACTGAGCGGGTGACGATGTTGGACAGCTGCTTCTCGGGCGGCAGCGGCACCGTGTTGGTGGTGACGATCTCGGCGATGTCGGGCTCCTGCTTGAGGCGCTCGATGGCCGGGCCGGTGAAGAGCCCGTGGGTGCAGGCGATGGAGATCCGCTGGGCCCCCTCGGCCCGCAGCACTCGGAGCAGCTCGATGATCGAGCCCGCGGTGGCGATCTCGTCGTCCAGGACGATGACGTTCCGGCCGTGCACGTCCCCCACGATCCGGTCGATCACCACCCGGTCATCGGCCAGCCGCTGCTTCGACCCCGCCGCCACCGGCAGCCCGAGGTTGCGCGCGAACTCGGTGGCCACCTTGGCGTTGCCGAGGTCGGGCGAGACGACCACGGTGTTGCTCAGGTCCTGGCGCCGGAAGTAGGCCGCGAGCTCCAGGACGGCGCTGAGATGGTCGACCGGCACCGAGAAGAACCCGTGCACCTGCGGCGCGTGCAGGGCCATGGTCAGGACCCGGGTCGCGCCGGCGGCGGCGAGCATGTCTGCCACCAGCCGGCCGCCGATGGAGATGCGGGGGGCGTCCTTCTTGTCCGTGCGGGCGTAGGCGAAGTGCGGGATGACGGCGGTGATGTGGCCGGCGGAGGCTCCGCGGGCCGCGTCCAGCATCAGCAGCAGCTCGAACAGGTGCTCCTGGACGGGCGGCACCAGGGGCTGGACGACGTACACGTCGCGCTGTCGGCAGTTGGCCCGCAGCTGCACCTGCAGGCAGTCGTTGCTGAACCGGGTGGTGCGCGCGTGGGACAGCTCGACCCCGAGGATCTGGCACATCTCCTCGGCGAAGTCGGGATGGGCAGAGCCAGTAAAGACGGTGATGTCGCCGGTCACCGCCTCACGATAACGAACGGCCGCCGCCACCCCCGACGCTGCTCAGATCGCCCGGCGGCACCGCACCGGGCGACCCCGTACGGCGCGCGGTCTAACCCACGCCCTCGAACTTGTAGCCCAGCCCCCGGACGGTGATCAGGTACTGCGGGTTGGCCGGGTCGGGCTCGATCTTGGTCCGCAGCCGCTTCACGTGCACGTCGAGGGTCTTGGTGTCCCCCACGTAGTCCGCGCCCCAGATCCGGTCGATCAGCTGGCCCCGGGTCATCACCCGACCCGAGTTGCGCAGCAGCATCTCCAGCAGCTCGAACTCCTTCAGCGCCAGCTTGACCCGCTCGCCGTTGACCGACACCTCGTGCCGCTCGACGTCCATCCGCACCCCGGCGGACTCGACCACGTCCGGGATCAGCTCGACGTCCTGTCCGCGGCGCAGCACCGCGCGGATCCGCGCGACCAGCTCACGGTGGCTGAACGGCTTGGTGACGTAGTCGTCGGCCCCCAGCTCCAGCCCGACCACCTTGTCGATCTCGGAGTCCCGGGCCGTGACCATGATGACGGGCACGGGCCCGCGCAGCCGGAGCTGGCGGCAGACCTCGGTGCCGGGCAGCCCCGGCATCATCAGGTCCAGCAGCACGATGTCGGCGCCCTGCCGGTCGTACTCGGCCAGCCCGGCCGCGCCGTCGGCGGCCTCGACCACGTCGAAGCCCTCCTTGCCGAGCATGTACGCCAACGCCTCGCGGTAGGACTCCTCGTCCTCCACCACCAGCACCCTGGTCATCGCGTGACCCCTTCCTGCTCGTCGTGGGACCGTTCCCGGTCCAGGTCGGGCACCGCGCGCAGCACGCCGGCGGGGCCCGTGTCGTGGTGGGCCCCGGCGGACCTCAGGTGCGCCGGGATGCGGATGGTGAAGGTCGAGCCCTGCTGCGGCTGGCTCCACACGCTCACCTCGCCGCCGTGGGTGGCGGCGATGTGCTTGACGATGGACAGCCCCAGGCCGGTTCCGCCGTTGGCCCGGCTGCGGGCGTAGTCGACCCGGTAGAAGCGCTCGAAGATCCGGTCCAGCTCGACGGCGGGGATCCCGATCCCGTTGTCGGAGACGGTGATCTCGACGTAGTCGTCGTCGCTCATGGCCTGGACGTGGGCCGCCACCACGACCCGGGCCCCGGGGTCGGAGTAGACGACCGCGTTCTCCACCAGGTTGCCGACCGCGACGCTCAGCTGCCGGGCACTGCCCAGGACCGAGGTGCCCGACGTGCCCGCCAGCGTGAGGGTGACCTCGTGCCGCTCGGCGTCGACCCGGCAGCGGTCGACCGCGTCCACCAGCACGCTGTCGATGTCGACCAGCTCGGGCTGGACCAGCGGGTCGTCGGCCTGCAGCCGCGAGAGGTCGATGATCTGTCCCACCAGGTCGCCCAGCCGGGCGGACTCGATGCCCATCCGGGAGGCGAACTTGCGCACCGCGGCCGGGTCGTCGGCCGCGTCCTCGACCGCCTCGGCCAGCAGCGAGATCGCCCCGATCGGGGTCTTGAGCTCGTGGCTGACGTTGGCCACGAAGTCCCGGCGGGTCTGCTCGATCCGACGCTCGGAGGTCTGGTCGTCGGCCAGGATCAGGATGAGGTCGTCACCGAGCGGGGCGACCCGGGCGGTGAAGTAGGTCGAGCTGGCCCGGGCGCCGCGGCTGATCTCGAGGTCGACGGTGGTGATGCGGCGCTCCCGGCGGACACTGCGGACCAGGTGCAGCAGCTCGGGTACCGCGATCCGGGAGCCCCGGGTCAGACCCAGGGTGCGGGCCATCGACGTGGTCTCCAGGACCTCGTCGTGCGGGCCGACGACGACCCCGGACGAGCGCAGCACCGCGAGCATCTCGGAGACCCCCTCGGGCACCATGGGGGTGGCGGTCTCGAAGGTCGGGGTGGGCGCCACCGGCCGCGGCCGGGCCAGCCGCCAGGTCACCAGCGCACCCAGCAGGAGGCCGACGGCAAGCGCGAGCAGCACGGCGCCGGTCGGGTTCACACTGAGATAGTAGGGGTCCCGGCCCCCCCTCCCCGTCCGCCGCGGGGCTCCTACGACGGCCGGACCACCACCGTTCCGCTGCTGTTCACCCGGCGTTCACCGGTCCAGCGGGGGGCTGTACTCCACGGGCATAGGGTTGAGCCGAACCTGCACCACTTAGACGGGAACTGATATGCGCGACTCCTACCGGGAGCAACTGGACGACATCCTGGCCGACCTGGTCCAGATGGCCCAGGTCGTCTCCTCGGCGGTCCGTGCCAGCACGACCGCCCTGCTCGAGGCCGACATCCACCTGGCCGAGCAGGTCATCTCCGAGGACGAGAAGCTCGACGCCAAGCAGTCCGAGGTCGAGGCGCGGGCGTTCTCCCTGCTCGCCCGGCAGTCCCCGGTCGCCGGCGAGCTGCGCACCCTGGTCGCCACCCTGCGGATGGTCACCGAGCTCGAGCGGATGGGCGACCTCGCGGCCCACGTGGCCAAGATCGCCCGGCTGCGCTACCCCGAGACGGCCGTGCCGGAGGCCCTGCGCCCCAGCTTCGTCCGGATGGGTGACGTGGCCGAGAAGATGGTGGTCACCGCCGGCCAGACCCTCAACGACCGCAACATCCAGATCGCCCAGGAGCTGCGGGACCGCGACGAGGAGATGGACGAGCTCCGGCGTACGCAGTTCCGGGTGCTGCTGAGCGACGACTGGAGCTACGGGGTGGAAGCCGCCGTCGACGTCGCCCTGCTCGGCCGCTACTACGAGCGCATCGCCGACCACGCCGCCTCCATGGGCCGCCGCATCATCTACGTGGTCACCGGGCAGTTCCCCGAGGACGGGTACTGGCCCCAGCCGTAGTGTTGGCCTCCGCTTCGCTCCGGCGCGGGTTGGGTCCCAAACGACTGGTCCGTCCTGCAGTCAGCGCGAAAAACCCCGGCCCACTTCCGGGGCCGGGGTTCTGGTCTCTCC
>JAOPXW010000385.1 GCA_025964935.1 Friedmanniella sp.
AACGTCCGCACATGGCCCGACGCTATCCCAGGGCCCCCCGCTGAGGGTCCCGCCGCGGGAGCGGTGACCCGCCCGCGCGTCTCGGGACTGCGGGGCGCCCTTGGTCTTCCCTGCCGCACTTGGTAGGAATAGGCCATGACGTTGTTGCGCGCTGCCGCTCGGACCATGCTTGCCTCCTACTTCGTCGCCTCCGGCGTGAAGGCCATCCGCAACCCGGAGAAGCTGGTGCCGGCCGCGGCCCCGATGGCCGACAAGGTCGTCCCCCTGGTCAAGCAGTACGCGCCCGAGCAGGTCGCGCACTACATCCCCGAGGACCCCGCCACCCTGGTCCGCCTCAACGGGGCCGTCGAGGTCCTGGGCGGTCTCGCCCTGGCCACCGGCAAGGGCCGCCGCCTCGGCGCGCTGCTGCTGGCGGGAACGATCGTCCCCAGCACGATCGGCAACTACCCGTTCTGGTCCCGGACCGACGCCCACGAGAAGGCCGTCGACCGCTCCAACTTCCTCAAGAGCATCAGCCTGCTGGGCGGCGTGTTGCTGGCCGCCGGCGACACCGAGGGCAAGCCGAGCCTGGCCTGGCGCGCCCACAAGGGCGGCGAGCTGCTGGCCAAGAAGACCTCCAAGGCCTCCGACCGGGTGGCCAAGAGGGCCCACTCGCTGACCGACGGCAACGACTTCGGCGGCAAGGTGGCCAAGAGGGCCTCCCAGCTCGGGGACACCAGCTCGGACCTGGCCGAGGGTGCCCTCGCCGGCGGCGCGGCTCTGGTCAGCGCCGTCGTCGCGGGCTCCCGCCGGGCTCAGAAGGCGGCCGTGAAGCAGGCCAAGGTGGCCACCAAGGTCGCCGCCGAGCAGGCCGAGGTGGCCCGCAAGCAGGCTGCCGCCGCAGCCAAGCAGGCCAGGAAGGACGCCCCGCAGCAGCTCAAGGCGGCGCGGAAGTTCGCCGAGGAGCAGGCCGCCGCCGCCCGGCAGGCCGCCAAGCAGGCCAGGAAGGACGCCCCCCAGCAGCGCAAGGCGGCCCGCAAGCAGGCCCGCAAGGTCGGCAAGCACATCGAGCTCGGCAGCAACTGACCACCCCGGCGGGTGCCGCCCACCCCGGCGGCACCTCCTAGAATCCTCGACGTGCCCACCACCGCGACCTCCCCGACCGTCTGGCCCGCTCCCGAGGCCGACCACCCGGTCCGCGCGACGGTCCGCATCCCCGGATCCAAGTCCGAGACCAACCGGGCCCTGGTCCTGGCCGCGCTCGCGTCCGGGTCCTCGGTCATCACCGGCGGTCTGGAGGCCCGGGACACCGCGCTGATGCGCCAGGCACTGCGGGGCCTGGGGGTCGGCATCGAGGAGTCCGGGCACGAGTGGCGGATCACCCCGCCCTCCCGGTTCCTGGCCGGCGGCACGCTCGACTGCGGGCTGGCCGGGACCGTGATGCGGTTCCTGCCCCCGGTGGCGGCCCTGGCCGACGGGGCCGTCGCCTTCGACGGGGACGAGCAGGCGTACGCCCGCCCGATGGGGGTCATCCTCGACGCCCTGGTCAGCCTGGGCGCTCGGGTCGAGGACGGCCGTGACCGGCTGCCCTTCGTGCTGCACGGCGACCCCCACCTCCGCGGGGGTGTGGTGACCATCGACGCCTCCGCCTCCAGCCAGTTCGTCAGCGGGCTGCTGCTGGCGGGCGCCCGCTACGCCGAGGGTCTTGACCTCCGCCACGACGGCAAGGCCATCCCCTCGATCCCCCACATCGAGATGACGGTCGCCATGCTGCGGGAGCGCGGCGTGGCGGTCGACGACAGCGAGCCCGACCGCTGGGTCGTCGCCCCGGGTCCGATCGCGGCCCGCGACGTCATCGTGGAGCCGGACCTGTCGAACGCCGCGCCCTTCCTGGCCGCGGCCGCCGTCACCGGGGGGAGCGTCTCGGTGCCGGGCTGGCCCAGCCCGACCCACCAGCCCGGCGACCAGCTGCGGGAGATCCTGCAGCGCTTCGGGGCCCGGGTGGACCTGACCGACGGCACCCTGACCGTCCGGGGAACCGACCACCTGCACGGGGTCGACCTCGACCTGCGCGAGGCCAGCGAGCTCACCCCGGTCGTCGCGGCCATCGCCGCCCTGGCCGACTCGACCACCCACCTGCGCGGGGTCGCGCACATCCGCGGCCACGAGACCGACCGGCTCGCCGCACTCGAGGCCGAGCTGAACCGGGTCGGGGCGCACGCCAGCCAGACCGAGGACGGGCTGACCATCCACCCGCGGCTGCTCGGCGGCGCGGTCTGGCGGACCTACGCCGACCACCGGATGGCGCAGGCCGGAGCCCTGCTCGGTCTCGTCGTGCCGCAGATGGGCGTGCAGGACATCGGCTGCACCGCCAAGACGATGCCCGAGTTCGCCGAGCTCTGGACCGACATGCTGTCCCAGTCCCGGCCCGACGGGCCGGCGGGCGGCTCGTGACCCACCGCGGCCAGCCGGCCGAGGACTACGAGTCCTACGACCGCCCCGGCAAGAGCAGCCGTCCCCGGACCAAGGACCGGCCCGACTACTCCGAGGCCGAGATCGGCACCATCATCACCGTCGACCGCGGCCGCTTCCGGACGCTTGTCGGCGGCCGGGAGGTGACCGCGACCAAGGCCCGCCAGCTCGGCCGGACCGGGGTCATCGTGGGTGACCAGGTGCGGATGGTGGGCGACACCTCCGGGGAGGAGGGGACGCTGGCCCGGATCGTGCAGGTCGAGACCCGCACCACCGTGCTCCGCCGCACCGCCGACGACGACGACCCGTACGAGCGTCCCATCGTGGCCAACGCTGACCAGCTGGTGATCGTGACCGCCCTGGCCGACCCGCCGCCGCGTACGGGCATGATCGACAGGATCCTGGTGGCCGGGTTCGACGCCGGCATCCAGCCCCTGCTGTGCCTGACCAAGGCCGATCTCGCCTCACCCGAGGAGCTGCTGGCCCAGTACGAGCCGCTCGGGGTCCCCGTCGTCGTCATCTCCCCCGGCTCGGACCTGGACGACCTGCGCGGCATCCTCGACGACCACCGCAGTGTCTTCGTCGGGCACTCCGGGGTGGGCAAGTCCACCCTGGTCAACGCGCTGATCCCCGACGCCAAGCGGGCCATCGGGCACGTCAACGAGGTCACCGGCCGCGGCCGGCACACCTCCACCACGGCCGTGGCGCTGGTGCTGCCGCGGTGGCGGTCGCCGGAGCCCGGGTGGGTCATCGACACCCCGGGGGTGCGCTCCTTCGGGCTCAGCCACGTGAGCCGGGACCGGATCATCCAGGCCTTCGCTGACCTCGCCGCCATCTGCCAGGGGTGCTCGCGCGGCTGCACGCACGAGGTCGGCGCCCCCGAGTGTGCGCTGGACGACGCGGTCCGCTCCGGCGGGCTGGCCACCAACCGGCTGGAGTCGTTCCGGCGGATGCTCGGCTCGGGCCAGTAGCGTACGTCCCATGCCTGCGACCGACGACGCCCTGCACCGTGGCCTGACCGACGACCTGCGGCTCGCCCACCTGCTGGCCGACGACGCGGACTCGATCACCATGAGCCGCTTCAAGGCGCTCGACCTGCACGTCACGGCCAAGCCCGACCTGACCCCGGTCTCCGACGCCGACACCGCGGTCGAGGAGGCGGTCCGTCGGACCCTCGGGCGGGCCCGACCGCGCGACGCTGTGCACGGTGAGGAGATGGCCGACACCGGCTGGGGGCCTCGCCGCTGGGTGGTCGACCCGATCGACGGCACCAAGAACTTCGTCCGTGGCGTCCCCGTCTGGGCCACGCTGATCGCCCTGATGGTCAACGACGAGGTCGTGGTGGGCGTGGTCAGCGCCCCGGCCCTGAACCGGCGCTGGTGGGCCAGCCTGGGCGGCGGCGCGTACGCCGGCAAGTCCCTGATGTCGGCCACCCCCTGCCACGTCTCCGACGTCGCCACCATCGCCGACGCCTCACTCAGCTACGCCTCGATCGGCGGCTGGGTGGAGTCGGGCCAGGGGCAGCAGTTCGTCGACCTGCTCCGGACCTGCTGGCGGACCCGCGCGTACGGGGACTTCTGGTCCTACATGCTGCTGGCCGAGGGCGGGGTCGACATCGCCTGCGAGCCGGATCTCGCGCTCCACGACATGGCCGCCTGCTCCATCATCGTCAGCGAGGCCGGCGGGGCGTTCACCGACGTGACGGGTCGACCGGGCCCGCACGGCGCCGGCGCCTACGCGACCAACGGCCGCCTGCACGAGGCCGTCCTGGCCCAGCTCGCCCCCGCCGCCGACGAGGACCCCTCCGAGCATCCCGACCCCGAGGACAGCGAGCGGTCGGGAGCCCCAGCCGCCCTCGCGGACTGAGCCGTGCCCGGCACCCCGGTCGCCGCCCGCGGGCTGCTGCTGGCCGCCGGTGCCGGGTCCCGGGCCGGCGGACCGAAGGCCCTGCGCCGCGACGCCGACGGCACCTCCTGGCTGGCCCGGTCGGTGCAGGTGCTGCTGGCCGGCGGCTGTGCGCAGGTGACCGTGGTGCTGGGCTGTGCGGCCGACGCCGGTCGACAGCGGCTGGACGAGCTACCGGACGGCGTACGCGGTCAGCTCGCGGTGGCCGTGGCCCCCGACTGGGCCGAGGGCCCCGGCCGTTCCCTGGTCTGCGGTCTGGCGGCGGTCCAGGAGGCCGACGAGCCGGTGCTGGCCGTGCACCTGGTCGACCTGCCCGACGTCGGCTCCCCCGTCGTGGCCCGGCTGCTGGCCGGGTCGGGGCCCGACACCCTGCGCCGGGCCGCGTACGCCGGCCGCCCCGGCCATCCCGTCGTCCTGGGCCGGGTTCACCGACCGGGGCTGGCCGCCTGGCTCGGCACCCACGACCCGCGGACCGGGGCCGCGGGGTATCTCCGTGCTCACCGCGTGGTCCCCGTCGAGTGCGCGGACCTGGCCAGCGGCCTCGACCAGGACGGGCCCGACCCCACAGCGCCCGGTGTGGGAGGGCCCGCCCGTGCGTGACGTCCTGCCCGCGCTGCTGGAGTGGTGGCGGGCCGGGGAGACCGTGGCCGTGGCCACCGTGGTGCAGACCTGGCGGTCGGCGCCGCGGCCCCCCGGCGCCACCATGCTCGTGGGCCCCGACGGGTCGGTGGTCGGCTCGGTGTCGGGCGGCTGCGTCGAGGGGGCCGTGCACGCGCTCGGCGAAGAGGTGCTGCGCGACGGCGTGGCCCGCCGGGAGCGCTTCGGGGTCAGTGACGAGGACGCGTACGCCGTGGGCCTGACCTGCGGCGGCGAGCTGGAGGTGCTTCTCACTCCGGTGTCGCCGGCGAGCTTCCCGGGCCTGGAGGCGCTGGCGGCCGACCTGGAACAGGGCCGTCCGGTCGCGCTGGCCACCGTGGTCGAGCATCCGGACCCGGCCCGCGTGGGTCGTCGGCTGGTCGTCCGCGGTGCGGAGCCGGGGGTCGGAACGCACCTCGGCTCCGGCCACCCGGCGGGGCCGGGCGGTCCCGGCCTGGGCAGCCCCCGGGCCGACGCCGCCGTCACCGACGACGCCCGGGGTCTGCTGGCCGGTGGCCGGAGCGAGGTGCTGACGTACGGGCCGGACGGCGAGCGGCGGGGCCGGGGCCTGCGGGTGTTCGTGGCCTCGTACGCCCCGCGGCCCCGGCTGCTCGTGTTCGGGGCCATCGACTTCGCCGCGGCCGTCGCCCGGCTCGGGCACTTCCTCGGCTTCGCGGTGACCGTGTGCGACGCCCGGCCGCTGTTCGCCACCCCGGCCCGGTTCCCCGACGCCGACGAGGTGGTCGTCGACCGGCCGCACCGCTACCTGGCGGGCCAGGCCGCGGCGGGGGCTCTCGACGACCGGACGGTCATCTGCGTCCTGACCCACGACCCCAAGTTCGACGTGCCGCTGCTGGAGGTGGCCCTGCGGCTGCCGGAGCTGGCCTACGTCGGGGCGATGGGGTCCCGCCGGACCCACCGGGAGCGGCTCGCGCAGCTGCGGGCGGTCGGGCTGGGTCCGGTCGAGCTGGCCCGCCTCGCCAGTCCGCTCGGGCTCGACCTCGGGGCCCGCACCCCGGAGGAGACGGCGCTGTCGATCATGGCGGAGGTCGTCGGGCGTCGGTGGGGTGGCCACGGTCGCCCGCTGAGTGAGCTCGACGGGCCGATCCACCACCCGCCCCCGACCTCCGCGGGCTGAGCGCTGCCGGGGCCGCCCGGACCCGGGAGCCGGCTCGGACCAGGCCGGGCAAAGGCTCCCCCGGCGCGGCTGAGGCGTCTATCGTGGCTGGCATGGTGAGCCTGAGCCACCTGGCGCTGCCGCCGGGAACCGACCCGCAGCAGCTGACACGCTTCCTCCACGTGGCCCACGACGACTTCCTGTCCCGGGGCCTGGTCAACGCGGCTCTGCGGCCGGTCGTGGTGGACTCCTGGCACCGGAGCCTGAGCAGCGGGCTGAACCCCGACAGCGCCCTGCCGCCGGTCCGGCTGGACGAGCAGCACCTGGCCGCGATCCGGGCCACCCACCCGCTGGCGTCGGTGATGCCGGTCATCCGGCGGCTGCTGGTGGACTCGGCCAGCGAGGCCGGGCTGCTGGTGGCGGTCAGCGACGCGGCGGGCCAGCTGCTGTGGGTCGAGGGTCAGAACC
>JAOPXW010000406.1 GCA_025964935.1 Friedmanniella sp.
TCGCCGGGATCGCGGCGGCGGTCGGGCTGGCCGAGCGCGGCGTACGGGTGCTGCTGGTCGAGCCGCAGCCGCAGCTGGGGGGCCGGGTCCGGGCCTGGCCGGTGACCCACGGCGAGGACCTGGTGACGATGAGCCGGGGCTTCCACGCCTTCTTCCGGCAGTACTACAACCTGCGCGCCCTGCTGCGCCGGGTCGACCCGGCGCTGGACTGCCTGGTGCCGGTGGAGGACTACCCGCTGGTGCTGGCCGACGGGCACGCCGACTCGTTCGCCCGGATCCCGCGCCAGCCACCGTTGAACATGGCCGCGTTCGTGCTGCAGAGCCCCTCCTTCACCCTGGCCGACCTCGGCCGGGTCGACGTGCCGGCCGCGCTGGAGCTGCTGGACGTCGACTTCCCGCAGACGTTCTCCGACTACGACGGGGAGAGTGCGGCCCAGTTCCTCGACCGGCTGCGGTTCCCCGAGGGGGCACGGCACCTGGCCCTGGAGGTCTTCGCGCGCAGCTTCTTCGCGCACCCGACCGACTTCTCCGCCGGGGAGCTGGTGGGGATGTTCCACACCTACTTCCTGGGCTCGTCGGAGGGCCTGCTCTTCGACGTGCCGCGCGACGACTACGACACCTCGCTGTGGGCGCCGCTGGGTCGCTACCTGGCCCGGCTCGGGGTGCAGGTGCGGACCGGCGAGGGGGTGGAGTGGGTCGACACCACCTCCCCCGACGGGGTGCCGGTGGGGCTGACCTCGGGGGAGACCGTGACGGCCTCGGCTGTCGTGGTGGCCACCGACCCGGCCAGCAGCCGACGCCTGCTGCTGCGGACCGGGATCGCCGACCCCGACTGGCGCGACCGGGTGGCGGCAGGACGCAACTCCCCGCCGTGGGCGGTGCTCCGGCTGTGGCTGGACCGCCACGTCGACGCCGGTCGGGCGCCGTTCCTCGGCACCGGCAACTACGGCCCGCTGGACAACGTCACCGTCCTCGAGCGCTTCGAGGAGGGCGCCCGGCGCTGGTCGCAGGAGCACGGCGGCTCGGTGGTCGAGCTGCACGCGTACGCCCTCCCGGGCTGGCCCGACGAGGCCGACCTGCGCGCCCGGCTCCGGGCCGAGCTGGACCGGGTCTACCCCGAGCTGGTCGGTGCGGGCGTCCGGGCGAGCGAGTGGCTGGTGGCGGACGACTGCCCGCTGTCGAGCACGGCTCCGTGGCGGCGCCGGCTGACCGTCGAGACCCCCGACGCGCGGGTCGTGCTGGCCGGGGACGGCATCCGCTGCGACTATCCGGTCGCGCTGATGGAGCGGGCCGCCACGACGGGCTGGCTGGCCGCCAACCGGCTGCTGGCCGGGCGGGGGCTGGCTGGTCACGACCTGTGGACCGTCCCGATGCGGAGCCGTCAGCCCAACGTGGGCCGGCTGCGGCGGGCCTGGGCGGCGCGGACCGCCTCCTGAGCCGTACGCGGCGGGCGCGTCACGGCCGGGTCGTCACCCTGTGGGCGCGCCACGGCCGGTCGTCACTGCTGGGACGGCGGGGTCGCACCGTCGTAGGCGTCGACGGTGATCCAGTCGACCAGCAGGTAGCCCTCGGCGTCCGGCGGCGGGACCGCGACCGCCCCGCCGGACTGGAAGCCCCAGCGCATCGCGGTGTCGGGGACGTTCTCGGTCACCCGACGGATCAGCTGACCGTCGAGGTAGAAGGCGAGCACCCCCGGGTACCACTCGATGGTGGCGGTCTGCCAGCCGCGGTCGGTGGTCACCGGGGCCTTGAACGAGTCGCCGTTGACGCGCGGGTTGCCGATCTGATGGACGTAGCCGGCGATCTTGGCTCCCCACGGCATCTCGGGGTAGTCGACCTCGCCCTCGGCCCACTGGTCGTTGACCGGCCAGAGCAGGAAGGCGGTGCCGAACCGGCCCAGCTTGGAGTCGCTCGGGTAGGCCCCGTTCACGTCCGGACGGTAGCCGCCGATGGTGCGGAACCGGACCGTGTAGCGGCCGTAGGTCTGGCCCATCTGCTCGGCGTTGGTCTTGGCGCCCGGGTGCAGGACCGGGAAGAACGAGCCGCCGAGGGCGGAGTCGGTGCCCGCGGTGGTCGGGGTGTAGCCGTGCAGCCGGAAGACCCCGCGCGCCCCGAACTCGTCGCGGACCACGTCGGCGGTCTTGGAGGCGAAGTTCAGCGAGCGGTTGTGGGTGGTGCCCCAGCCGTCCGGGTAGGACCGCAGCGTGCGGGCGTACGGGTTCGAGTCGGCCAGGTACCAGTCGGTGTTGCTGGCGTTGGTGAAGCCGCCCAGCGGGACCGAGGTGGAGAAGTCCTCCCCGTAGAGCCGGGTCCAGCCGCTCGGCGGCTGCTCGGGCATCGGCCACGGGGTGACCGGCTCGGGCTCGCTGTCACCCGAGGCGGCCGGCGAGGTGGTCGGGGTCGGGAAGATGGTCGGGACCGGGAACCCGCCGATGTAGCTGGTCGACCCCCGCAGGTAGCCCGCCCCCACGAGCAGAGCGAGCACGCCGACGACCGCGCCGATCCGGGCCAGCCAGCCTCGGCGGGTCGTGCGGGAACTGGCGGACAACGAGACGTCCTTTCGCGGGGTCAGGCGTCCGTCGTGGGCCGGTGGGGAAGACGCTCAAGGGTCAACGATACCGGCGAGGGTGGGCGATCGAGGACATCGTGAGTCTTCTCAGGGGCAATTCAGCGTCGGGCAGGGGGCCTCAGCCGAGGGTCTGGGCGGCGCGGCGGCGGGTGCGCAGCCCCACCGGGCGACCCTTGCGCAGGGCGTCCAGGCTGTGCAGGAACGGCAGCAGGCAGACCGCGCCGAAGACGAAGCGGGCCACGTTCCAGCCGTACGTCTGGGGCACCAGGTAGACCGTCGCCCCGGACAGCACCACGCAGATCCCGAGGAAGACCAGGCTGGGCACGCTGGAGCGGATGGTGCCGTGCCGGCGGGTGACCGCCAGCCGGAGCCAGAAGGTCTGCACGACCACCGCGACCAGGGTGGCGGCGGCGACGCCCGGAAGTCCGAGCCAGCGGAGCAGCAGCAGGGTGGCCGCGATCTTGGCCACGACAGCCGCCGCCGCGCTCCAGGCCAGCGGTGCGGACTGCCGCACGGTGATGAGCATCCGCGAGCTGGCCCCCCCGGCGGCCACCGGCAGCGCACACAGGCCGATCAGGAAGACGACCACGACCAGCGAGCTCGGCTCGTAGGAGGCGGGGGCGAAGATCCGCAGCAGGGGCGCCGCGCCCACGGTGAGCCCGAGCAGGGCCCAGCCCAGCAGCCAGTAGATGCCGTCCCGGGACTCCCCGATCATCTGCCACCGGCGCTCGGGGTCCACGATGCTCTTCAGCCGGGGCAGCCAGGCCCGGTTGGTGAAGGTCAGCAGCAGCGCCATCACGTTCCCGACCGTGAACGCGACCTGGTAGCGCGCGACCTGCTCCTCCCCGAGGTAGCGCTGGATGATGAAGCGGTCGCCGGCGGTGATGATGAACTGCGACAGGCTGGCCAGCACCAGCGGGATGCCGAGGGCGACGGCGCGGCGCAGGGTGACGAGGTCGCGGATCCCGCGCCAGCGGGGGCGGGTCCAGAACAGCCCCAGCATCATCCCGAGCCACTGCCCAGCCACCCCGCCCCAGGCGTACGCCACGATGCTGCGGTCGAACACGAACAGCAGCGCGATCCCCAGCACCTGGCTGCCCACGGTCGAGACCAGGCTGACGGTGGCGAACCGGGCCAGCCGGTCCTCGGCCTGCAGGATCGACAGCGTCAGCAGGACCACCGCGCCGGGGGCGGTCCACAACAGGGTCACCAGCAGCAGCGGGGAGTCGATCCGGAACCCGAGCGCGGGCCCCCACCAGTGGGCGGTCAGCGCGGCGGCGGCGGTCACCGTGAAGGCCAGCACGGTCCCGGCGGCCAGCAACCCCCGGGCCCGGAGACCGTCGGTGTCCTCGAGCCGCTGGATCTCCAGCGCCTGGTCCAGGCCGAAGACCGTGAGGACGATGAGCAGCTGGAACAAGGCGATGGCCGCCGACAGCGCGCCGAAGTCGGCCACCTTGACCAGGTGGGCCAGGACCGGGGACACCAGGGTGCCCACCACCAGCTGCATCGACCAGACGACGACGTAGACCATGCCGCGACCGAAGAGGTCGCCGACTCCGCCGGAGGCGTGCTTGCCCGGGGCGGGGTCCGCCGCGGGCGGGGTCACCGGCCCGAGGTCACCGCCGGCCATGCTCGTCCGCCTCGTGTCGCAGCCGGGTGTCGATGGCGGAGGTGAGCGCGGAGCTGCCCTCGCTGAACTTGCGGGCGAAGAGCGCCGGGCCGAGGCTGCGCTGGGCCGCCGCGCAGATGTCGTCGAGGTCGCCCAGGTCGAGCCAGCGCGGGTTCTTGGACCGGGTCGTCTCCCAGCTGATGAACCACGGGTGGGGGTAGGTGCTGACCTCCTCCTCCCAGTTGGCCCCGAAGGCCTCGGTGACCAGGATCGAGGGGATCATCACCTCGTCGGGGGTCCAGCAGGTGCGGAAGAAGGCCACCAGGTCGGGGCGCTCGTCGACCACCTTGAGGATGATCTCGGCGTGCCGCCGGGTCAGGATCTTGGTCTGGGCCCCGCCACCGGGCCGGATGCCGCGCGGCACCCGGCGGGGGAAGGGCAGGGCCAGCCGGTGCCGTCGCCAGACCCGCTGCGGCAGCAGGAACCTGTCGTAGCCGCGTGCGGCCCCCCACTCGGGGATGGGCAGCGGCCGGGTCTCCGACCAGGAGCGGTCGGGGTGGGCGGCGAGGATCTCGATGATCCGCGACGTCGGGGCCAGCGGGTAGTCGGCCCCGGTGGCCATGATGATGTGCGACGCGTCCGTGGCCGCGAGCGCGGCGCGGTAGCCGCTCAGCTCGGCCTCCAGCACGCCGAACTGGGCCCAGCCGGCCTTGATCCGCGGCAGCACGGTCACCCGGTCGGGCAGCCCGGTCACCATCTGCGCGAACAGCTCCGGCGCGGTGGTGGCGTCGACGTGCAGGAAGATCGGGAGCGGGTCCAGGGCGGCCACCAGCCGGTGCAGGTGCTGGGGCTTGTCGTGGGCGACGATGACCACCGCCGGCAGTCCGGAGGTGGTGCGGGATGGGCTCATCGGTCCGCTCTCAGCTGGTAGACCTGGACCCCCGGGGCGCTGAACACCGGCTTCCACAGCGAGGACCGGGCGACGGCCGCGGCGAGCTGCAGGTGGTCGTCGAAGGACTGGTTGCCGTAGCGCTGGTCGTAGGCGCCCATCGAGTCGGTGATGATCGCGTAGTGCCGGGTGCCCTGGATGGTCTTGAAGGACTTGGTCATCGCGGCGAGGTCGGCCTTGGCGTCGTACGCCGCCCCGGACGTCGCCGGGAAGCCGGACCCGGGGCCGTGCGGAATGCCCTGCCGCCCCCACCAGTCGGTGTCGGCGTAGCGGGCGGTGCTGTCGGTCGGCAGGGTGAGGACGGTGCCCAGGGCCAGGATCGCCGAGCCCTCGGGGGCACGGTTCTCGACCCAGCTGACCGCCTGCACGTCCCCGCGGCGGATGACCCGGGCCCAGTCCATCCCGGACTGGCCGAGCACGTTCACCGCGAGCAGCAGCAGGAAGGCCACCGCGGCCGCGACCCGGACGGCCCGCTGGGCGAGCGGCGCGGTCAGCGGCGGCAGCGGCACACAGGCCAGGATGGCGAGCCACGGCAGGGCGAACAGCGCCACCCGGAAGATGCCCTCGTTGCCGTACGCGGTGCCGAGCATGATGACCACCGAGCTGGCCGAGGCGGCGGCCAGCCCGAACGTGACCCGCGTCCGGGTGCGGAACAGCACGACCAGGGCCACGACCCCGATCGCCACCAGGGCCAGGGCCGGCATCAGGAAGGTCAGTCGGTTGGCCAGGGCCACCGGGGACGAGCCGACGGCGTTGTCCGGCGGGGCCAGGTTGGAGAAGAGCTGGCCGAAGGCCGAGCTGTCGACGTAGCGGCCCAGGAGGTTGCGGTTGAGCAGCGCCCACACCACCGCGGGGGCCAGCGGGATGACCGGCACCCACCAGGGCCGGACGAGGCGGAACAGCACCAGGGCGCCGAGGGCGCAGGTGAGCATGTACGGGCTGATCTGGTGGGTCACGGCCAGCGCGACCGACAGGATCGAGACCAGTCCGACCCGGGCCGGCAGCCGGAAGGGCGACGTGGCCCCCGGCGGGGTGATGAGCAGCACCAGGATGGTGATGGCGAGCAGGAACCCGATCACCTGCGGGGCGAAGAAGACCGTGTTCAGGGAGCTGCCGAGGGCGAACAGCAGGCCGGCCAGCCAGGCGCGGCGCTCGTCCAGGAAGTGCCGCGCCAGCATGGTGACCGCGAAGGTCATGCAGGGGGCGGCGACGACGGCCCAGCAGGCGGCGTACAGGAAGACGTTGGTGATGCCGGCGCTCTGCACGTTGACCGCGGCCGAGCTGAAGAGCCCCGCCCAGCCCTGGTAGATATCGGTGCTGCGGTCCAGCTGGCCGTTGGCGAGCAGGTACTCCACGATGCCGATGTGGCGGGCGGCGACGACGACGGTCGGCTCCCGATACATGGCGGCCTGGCTGGCCACCACCAGGGTCGCCAGGCTCAGCACCGGGACGGCCAGGCTCAGCCGGCGGTGCCAGGCCC
>JAOPXW010000415.1 GCA_025964935.1 Friedmanniella sp.
GCGCCGGGACCCTGTGCCAAGTCCCCGGCTCCGGCGCGGAACCTAGGGAGACGTAGGGTCCGGCTGCTGGGCACAGGTTGCAAGCTCGGTAGATCGACTGGAACCTGTGCCAAGTCCCCGGCTCCCGGTGCGGAACCTAGGTAGACCTAGGTTTCGGCTGCTGGGCACAGGTTGCAAGCTAGGTAGAGCGACGGGAACCTGTGCCAAGTCCCCGGCTCCGGCGCGGAACCTAGGTAGACGTAGGTTCCGGCTGCTGGGCACAGGTTGCAAGCTAGGTAGAGCGACTGGAACCTATGCCAAGCCCCCGGCTCCGGTGCGGAACCTAGGTAGACGTAGGTTTCGGCTGCTGGGCACAGGTTGCAAACCAGGCAGAGCGGTCGGAACGTGCCAAGTGGGTGCGAGCCAGGCGCCGGGGTTCGGGGGCGCAGACCCGTACGGGCGGTGGGGCGTGGCCCCGGGCGCGCGAGATGGGAGATGCGCCGTCGGGCGGTAGCGACGGGCGTACGAGCGCCGGCGGGGTCAGTCCAGTCGCTGCTGGTAGGCGGAGTCGGCCAGCCGCAGCAGGCCGTCCCGGATGACCCGGGCCCGCTGCTCGCCGACCCCGTCCACGGTCTGGAGCTCCGCGGCGTCGGCCCCGAACAGGGCCTGCAGGTTGCCGAAGTGCTCGATCAACCGGATCCCGAGGGCACCGGGCAGCCGGTGGATCTGCGCGATCTGCCGGTAGCCGCGGGCGCTCACGGGGGAGTCGAGGTGCTCCGTCCCCGGGAAGCCCACGGCCCGCGCCACGACCAGGGGGTCGAGCAGCTCCGCGGTGCTGAGCTGCTGCAGGGCGGCGAAGCCGAAGTCGGGGTGGTCGGCGGGGCGGTAGTCCCGCTCCAGCCGGTCCCGGAGCTCGTCGAGGCCCACGGACAGCTCGTTGAGCTGCAGGGTCAGCAGGCGCCCGTCGGTACCCAGCTCGACGACGTAGCCGTCCAGCTCCAGATCGAGTCGCCGGACCATCTCCAGCCGCTGGGCGACCACGACGAAGTCCTTCACCGTCACCTGGTCCTGCACCTCCAGCGAGGACAGCTGGTTGGTGACCTCCCGCAGCCGACCGCGGTAGCGCTCCAGGGTCTGCAGGGCCTGGTTGGCCCGGGACAGGATGTGCTCGGAGTGCTCGAGCAGGTGCCGCTGCTGGTCGAGGTAGAGCTGGATCGTGGACATCGAGGCCGAGACGGAGACCACCGGGAGACCGGACTGGCGTGCGACCCGGTCGGCCGTACGGTGCCGGGTGCCCGTCTCCACCGTGCTCACGGCCGGGTCGGGCATCAGCTGGACGCCGGCCCGGACGATGCGGTGGCTGGGGGTGTCGATGATGATGGCGCCGTCCATCTTGGCCAGCTCCCGCAGCGCGGTCGGGGAGTAGGGAACGTCCAGCACGAAGCCGCCGGTCGAGATCTGGCTGATCACCCGGTTCTGGCCCAGGACGACCAGGGCACCGGTCCGCCCGCTCAGGATGCGCTCGAAGCCCTCGCGCAGCGGAGTGCCCGGTGCCATCAGGGCCAGGTGCTCGAGGAGTCGCGAACGGCTGTCGTGCGTCTCCGCCATCGCGCTGCCCTCCTGCACCCTCGGCCCGGTCCGTCCAGACCGGCCCGCTCATCCTAAAGGCCGGGTCGCACCGGGCCCCTCGGCCGCGCCCGGGCTGCGGGTCCCGCCGGCCCGGGCCGGGCTCCTCATGTCCCGCCCGGGCTCAACCGTGCGTGCCGGTGGCGCCGCCCTCCTCCGGTCGACGCATCAGGCCGAGCGCGGCCAGGGCGTGCTGCAGGGTCGGGGCCGCGTGCACGCGCAGCCCGCTGCGTACGGTGGTCATCCGGTCGCGGGCGCTCGAAGACTCGGCCGGGACCACCGCCTCGGTGAAGCCCAGCCGGGCCGCCTCCGCGAGGCGGCGGTCGGTTCCGGGGACCCGCCGCAGCTCCCCGGCCAGGCCCACCTCACCGATCGCGATGACGCCCGGCCCGACCGCGGTGTTGTGGGCGGCCGAGGCGACAGCCAGCGCGGCGGCGAGGTCGGCCGAGGGGTCGGCCACCCGGGCGCCGCCGACGGTGGAGACGTACACGTCGCGGTTGGCGAGCTGAACCCGGCAGCGCCGCTCGAGGACGGCCAGGACCATGGCCATCCGGCCGGAGTCGACCCCGTGCATCGTGCGGCGGGGCTGCGGTGCCGCCGATGGCGCGACCAGCGCCTGCAGCTCAGCGAGCAGCGGGCGACGTCCCTCCATGGTGACCGTGATGCAGGTCCCGGCCACCGGCTCGGAGTGCCGGGAGGTGAACAGACCCGAGGGGTCGGCCACCTCGACGATCCCGTTCTCCCCCATCTCGAAGCACCCCACCTCGTCGGCCGGACCGAAGCGGTTCTTGGTGGCGCGCACCATCCGGAAGCCGGAGTGCCGGTCGCCGTCGAAGGCCAGGACCACGTCCACCAGGTGCTCCAGCAGCCGGGGCCCGGCGATGGCGCCGTCCTTGGTGACGTGGCCCACGATCACCACGGCCATGTCCCGGCGCTTGGCCACCCGGACCAGCGCGCCGGTGACCTCGCGCACCTGGGTGACCCCACCCGGGGAGCCGTCGGCCTCCGCCGTCCCGATCGTCTGCACGGAGTCGAGGACCATCAGGCTGGGCGCGACGTCCTCGATGTGCCCGAGGATGGTGCCGAGGTCGGTCTCCGCCGCCAGGTAGAGCTGGTCGGCCAGGGCGTCGGTCCGCCCCGCCCGGAGCCGCACCTGGGCCGCGGACTCCTCCCCGGTCACGTAGAGCGTGGTCCGGCCCGCCTTGGCCCAGCGGGCCGCCACCTCGAGCAGCAGGGTCGACTTGCCCACGCCGGGCTCGCCGGCCAGCAGCACCACCGCACCGGGGACGATCCCGTCGCCGAGCACCCGGTCCAGCTCGCCCACCCCGGTCAGGGTGCGGGCCGCCCGGTCGGCGCTCACCTGGGAGATGGGGACGGCCTTGCTCACCGGGACCGAGGTGCGGACCTGGGTCAGCTTGGGCGCGCCCTGCTCCACCACGCTGCCCCAGGTCTGGCACTCCCCGCACCTGCCGACCCAACGGACGCTGGTCCAGCCGCACTCGGTGCAGGTGTGGGTCCCTCGGGTGCTCGTCTTCGCCATGCCCACACGCTAGGACGGGGGACTGACAGTTTCGGGGAGATC
>JAOPXW010000033.1 GCA_025964935.1 Friedmanniella sp.
TCGGGTCGCCGCAGCCGGGCACTGACCCCGACCGGCCGTACGGTCGGCTCCACGCCGGCCCACGGCGAGCGCGGGGCGCTGCACCTGTCGGCGACGATCCGGGCCGGGGCGCCACACCAGGCCGGGCGCGGGCGGACGGAGTCGGGCCGGCTGCAGCTGGCCCGCACCGACCTCCGGCTGGCGGTGACCGAGGGGCGGGAGTCCAACCTGGTCCTGCTGGTGGTCGACGCGTCGGGCTCGATGGCGGCGCGCCGCCGGATGGAGACGGTCAAGACCGCGGCCATGTCGCTGCTGCTGGACGCCTACCAGCGCCGGGACAAGGTCGGTCTGGTCACGTTCCGCGGGGCCACGGCCAGCCTGGTCCTGCCCCCGACCTCCTCGGTCGAGGTCGCGGCCCGCCGGCTCGACGAGGTGCCCAGCGGCGGGCGTACGCCGCTGGCCGAGGGCCTGCTCTGCGCGCTGGAGACCCTGCGGCTGGAGCGGCTGCGCGACCCGCGCCGCCGCCCGCTGCTGGTGCTGGTCACCGACGGCCGGGCCACCCACGGACCCGACGCCGTCGCCCGCTCCCGGATGGCCGCCGACCTGCTCCGGGCCAGCGGGGTGTCCAGCGTCGTCGTGGACTGCGAGACGGGGACGTTCTCCCTCGGCCTGGCGGCCGCGCTCAGCGCCCACCTGGGGGCGGAGTACGTACGGGTCGGCGAGCTCGGGGTGGACCAGCTCCTCGGGGCGGTCCGGGAGCACCGGTCCCCGCCGCCGGGATCCGGGGCGTCCGACCACCGTGACGGTGGCAGAACCGTCCGGAGTCCCGGGAAGCGGGCCGCCTGATGCCCGAGGGAGTGCCCGACCAGGTCCCCGCGGACGGGCTGACCACCCGTCAGCGCCGCAACCGCCCGCTCGTGATCGTGCACACCGGTGACGGCAAGGGGAAGTCGACCGCGGCGTTCGGGCTGGCCCTGCGCGGCTGGAACCAGGGCTGGTCGGTCGGGGTGTTCCAGTTCGTCAAGTCAGCCAAGTGGCGGATCGGGGAGCAGACCGCGCTGGAGACCCTGGCCGAGCTGCACACCAGCACCGGCGTGGGCGGGCCGATCGAGTGGCACAAGATGGGCTCGGGCTGGTCCTGGTCGCGCAAGCCCGGATCCGAGGACGACCACGCCGCCGACGCCGCCGAGGGCTGGCAGGAGATCAAGCGGCGGCTCGCGGCCCAGACCCACCGGCTCTACGTGCTGGACGAGTTCACCTACCCGATCAAGTGGGGCTGGGTGGACATCGACGACGTGGTGGAGACCCTGACGAACCGGCCCGGGCAGCAGCACGTCGTCATCACGGGCCGCGGCGCCGACCCGAAGCTGCTGGAGATCGCCAACCTGGTCACCGAGATGACCATGGTCAAGCACCCGTTCCAGGAGGGTCAGAAGGGGCAGCGGGGGATCGAGTGGTGACCGGCGGCCACACCCTGCCCCGGCTGGTGGTGGCCGCGCCCGGCTCGGCGCACGGCAAGACGACGGTGGCCACCGGCCTGATGGGGGCGCTGCGGCGCGAGGGCCTGGACGTGGCCGGCTTCAAGGTCGGACCGGACTACATCGACCCCGGCTACCACGCGATGGCCACCGGCCGCGCCGGCCGCAACCTCGACCCCCACCTGTGCCGACCCGAGCAGCTGGTGCCGCTGTTGCTGCACGGAGCCGCGACCCCGACGCCGGCCGACGTGGCCGTCATCGAGGGCGTGATGGGGCTGTTCGACGGTCAGATCGGCGGCCACGGCTTCGCCTCCACCGCCCACGTGGCCGGGCTGCTGCGGGCCCCGATCGTGCTGGTGCTGGACATCTCCTCCGTCTCACGGACCGCCGCCGCCCTGGTCCACGGGCTCAACACCTTCGACCCCGACGTACAGCTGAGCGGGGTCATCCTGAACAAGGCCGGCTCGGCCCGGCACGCCGACGAGATCGTGGCCGCGATGGCGGCCACCGGTCTGGACGTCCTCGGCGTGCTGCCGCGCAACGCCGGCATCGAGGCCCCGTCCCGGCACCTGGGGCTGGTGCCCGCCGCCGAGCGGGCGGAGGCCGCCGGGGCCATCGACCGGCTCGCCGCCCAGGTCGCCGAGCACCTCGACCTGCACCGCATCCTGGCCCTGGCCCACGCGGCCCCGCCGCTGGTCGGGGAGCCATGGCACCCCGAGGCGGAGGTGCGGCCGCCACTGGTCGGCGGCGCCCCGCGGCCTGCGGTGGCGGGGGTCCCCGGGGACCCGCCCTCCCCCGTACGCCCGGTCGTCGCCGTCGCCGCCGGCCGGGCCTTCACCTTCCGCTACGCCGAGACCGAGGAGCTGCTCCGGGCGGCCGGCTGCGAGCCGGTCACCTTCGACCCGCTGACCGATCCGGCCCTGCCCCCCGGCACGGCCGGGCTCTATCTCGGCGGCGGCTTCCCCGAGGTGCACGCGACCGACCTGACCGCCAACGAGCCGCTCCGCGCCGAGCTGCGGGCCGCCGTCGGCGCCGGGCTGCCCACCGTGGCCGAGTGCGCCGGACTGCTCTACCTCTGCCGGACCGTCGACGGGGCGCCGATGGTGGGGGCTCTCGAGGCCGACGCAGTGATGACGCCGAAGCTGACCCTGGGCTACCGGACCGCGATCGCCGAGTTCGACCAGCTGCTGGCCGAGGCCGGCCGGCGGGTCACCGGGCACGAGTTCCACCGCACCACCGTCGAGCCGGTGGCGGGTCCGGCGTCGGGCTGGCTGGTGGCCGGGGAGCGGGTCGGGTTCTCCGCCGACCCCGCCGGGCTCGGCGAGATGGCCCTGCACGCCAGCTATCTGCACCTGCACTGGGCCGGGCACCCGCAGCTCGCGCAGCGGTTCGCCGACGCCGTACACCGCTACGCCGGGCGCGCTCGGTCCGCCGGGCCCGCACTCGAGCGGCCCGAGCCGGGTTCGCACCACCGGCCCCGGCCACACCAGCAGCCCGGTCTGCCCGAGCCCGACCTGGACCACCACGGCGACCGCGACGTGGCGGAGGGGCTGGTGGACCTGGCCGTCAACGTCCGGCTGCCGGCCCCGCCCGCCTGGCTGGTCGAGCACCTGACCGCCACCCTGCCGGCCCTGGCCGCCTATCCGCGGGCCGACGCCGCCGCCGCCGCGATCGCCGCCGCCCACGCCGTACCGCTCGACCACGTGCTGCCCACGTCCGGGGGGGCCGAGACGTTCACCCTGCTCGCCCGGGCCCTGAGCCCGCGGGCCGCCGTCGTGGTGCACCCGCAGTTCACCGAGCCGGAGGCGGCCCTGGTCGCGGCGGGCCACCGCCCCGTACGCGTGGTCCTGGCCGAGACCGACGGCTTCGCCCTGGACCCGAGCCGGATCCCCGAGGACGCCGACCTGGTGATGGTGGGCAACCCCACCAACCCGACCAGCGTGCTGCATCCGGCGGCCACCCTCCGCCGCCTGGTCCGACCCGGCCGGGTGGTCGTGGTCGACGAGGCGTTCATGGACGCCCTCCCCGGCGAGCCGGAGTCGATGATCGGACCGGACCTGGCCGGGGTGGTGGTGCTGCGGTCCCTGACGAAGACCTGGGGACTGGCCGGTCTGCGGGCCGGCTACGCCGTGGGCGACCCCGGGATCATCGCGCTGATGCGGGCCCAGCAGCCCCCGTGGTCGGTCTCGACCCCCGCGCTGGTGGCCACCGTCGCCTGCCTGACCGAGGACGCCCGGGCCGACGCCCGCACCGCGGCGGAGAGCATGGCCGTCGACCGTCAGGTGCTCGTCGACGTGCTCGCCGCCGTCGGGCTGACGGCCGTACCGGAGCCCCGCGGACCGTTCGTGCTCCTCGACACCGCCGGGCTGCGCGGCTCACGCCCGCCCGGCTGGGTCCGGCTGGCCCTGCGCGAGGCCGGGTTCGCCGTACGGCGCGGGGAGACGTTCCCCGGACTCGGCCCGGACTGGATCCGGATCGCGGTCCGCGACGGCGAGACGAGCCGGGCCCTCGGGTCGGCGCTGGCTAACCTGCGGGAGGCCCACCCGGGCCGCGGACCGCAGGAGGGGAACAGGTGAGCTTCACCGCCGGCCTGGCCGTCCGTGGTCGCCGGGTGCTCGTCGGGGGCGCCGGGCCGAACGCCCTCGCTCCGATCACCGCCCTGCTGGAGTCCGGCGCCCTGGTCAGCGTGGTCGGGCCGGAGGTCGGGACCACCATCGCCGACCTGGCCGAGCGGGGCCTGCTCACCGTCGCGCACCGCACCGTGGCCGCCGACGACCTGACCGGGGTGGCCCTGGTCGTGCCCGCCTCCGGGGACCCAGCCGTCGACGCCGACCTGGAGCGCCTCGCCGCCGCCCTCGGGGTGCTGGCGGTCGCCGTTCCGGTCGAGGCGACCGACGAAGCGCGGGCCGGGCACGGCGCGGTCACCCTGGTCGGCGGCGGGCCGGGCGACCCGGGTCTGCTGACCGTCGCCGGGCTGGACGCCGTACGGGGTGCCGACGTCCTGGTCGTGGACCGGCTCGCCCCGCTGTCCATCCTGGCTCAGGCCCGCCCCGACGCCGAGATCATCGACGTGGCCAAGATCCCCCGCGGGGCGTTCACCTCCCAGGAGCGGATCAACGAGCTGCTGGTCGAGCACGGGCTGGCCGGTCGGAACGTGGTCCGGCTCAAGGGGGGCGACAACTTCGTCTTCGGTCGCGGTGGCGAGGAGTGGCAGGCCTGCGCGGCCGCCGGCATCCCCGTACGCGTCATCCCCGGGGTGTCCTCGGCCCTGGCGGGACCGGCCCTGGCCGGGATCCCCCTGACCCACCGGCAGCTGACCCAGGGCTTCACCGTGGTCTCGGGGCACGTGCCGCCCGGTGACCCGGCCTCCACGCTGAACTGGGCCGCCCTGGCCCGGGCCAACACGACCCTGGTGATCCTGATGGGGGTGGCGACGCTCGCGGCCATCACCACCACCCTGGTCGCCGAGGGGATGCCGGCCGACACCCCGGCCATGACCGTGGCCGACGCCGGGCTGCCCAGCCAGCGCTCCGTCCGTGGCACCGTCGCCGACATCGCCGCCCGTACGGTCGCCGAGGGCCTCACACCGCCCGCCATCACCGTGATCGGGGCCGTGGCCGCCTTCTCGCCCACCGCCTGACCCGACCCGGCCGCCGCCCGACCCGGCCTCCCCACCCCATTTCGCCGCCCCACCCGACCCCGGCGTGGCCGCCCCACCCGACCCTGGCGTGGCCGCCCCACCCGACCCCGGCGTGGCCGCCCCACCCCGCTTGACCCAGGTTCCGACCGCTCTACCCAGGTTGCAACCTGGGTCGAGCGGACGAAACCTGGGTCTACCTAGGTTTCCGTCGAAGCAGCGGCCAAGCAGGGGCAGGCGGGGCGGGCGCCGCGAGCAGGTCCAGCCGCCGCCGGGCATGTTTCCCAACCGGGACCCGGAGCGATACGCTGCGCAGGTTCGCGGAGGTCATGGAAGTCGGTGCAAACCCGACACGGTCGCGCCACTGTAAGAGGCACCCAACCCAGGGTGGTCTCGAGTCAGACCCAGCCTCGGAGAGCTCCGTCATCACGGGTCGCAGAAACCCCAGGAGGAAACATGTCTGACGTTCGTGTCCAGGTCGCCCCCGCACCGCTGGCGCTGCCGGTCTTCTCGCTCCGCCAGGTGCTGCCGTGGCTCGCCTTCGCCGCGCTCCTGCTGCTGGCCGGGATGTACTTCCTCGCCGCCGAGCAGGGTGCGGTCTCCGTCTTCGCCGGCAACGCCGTGCACGAGTGGACCCACGACGGGCGCCACCTGCTCGGGTTCCCCTGCCACTGAGCGGTCCAGGGCGGGGCCGGCTCCCTCGGACCGCCTCGGCCCGGGACTTCCTGCTCCGGGGCCTTCTCGCCGGGGTGTTCGCGGGTCTCGCGGCCTTCGGGGTCGCGTACGTCGTGGGCGAGCCCCCGCTGCAGGCCGCCATCGCGTACGAAGCCGGCCCGGCCCACAGCCACGCGGGTGACGCCCCGACCGCCGGGGCCGACGAGCACGCCCACGACGAGTCGGGCGGCACCGTCGTACCCCGGTCCCTGCAGTCCACCCTCGGCCTGGTCAGCGCGACCCTGCTGGCCGCGGTCACCCTCGGCGGGCTGCTCGGGGTGCTCGGTGCGCTCGCCGCCGGACGGTTCGGGTCCCTCGGGGTCCGGGCCACCACGCTGCTCGTGGCCGGGGTGGGCTTCGTCGCCCTCTACGTCGTGCCGTTCCTCGCCTACCCGCCCAACCCGCCCGGGGTCGCCCAGGCCGACACCATCGGCACCCGGACCTCGCTCTACGTCGTCACGCTGGCCATCTCGGTCATCGCCGCCGTCACCGCGGTCGCCGTCGGTCGCCGGATGGCCGGCCGCTGGGGCACCTGGTACGCCCCGGTCGCCGCGACCCTCGGCTACGTCGTGGTCGCGGTCGTCGCGGTGGCTCTGCTGCCCGGCGGCGACCCGGTCCCCGACGGCTTCCCCGCCGACGTGCTGTACGCCTTCCGCGCAGCCAGCTTCCTCACCCAGCTCACGCTCTGGGGCGTCCTCGGCCTGGTCCTGGCCGAGCTGCTGCACCGGCTGACCACCCGCACCACCCGGCTGGCCGCGGCCCGCGCCCGCTACACCGGCCGGACCGACCGGGCGTCCGGTCACCCGACCGACCCGGCCTGAGCGTGGCCCACGACGCGTTCCGGCTGGCCCTCGGGACTCTGACCGTCCTCCCCGCGGGACCGGTGGGCGACCTGGACCGGCGCACGGCGGGTCGAGCCATGCTGCTCGCCCCGCTGGCCGTGCTGCCGCTCGGCGTCGCCGCCGCGCTGGTCGGGGGACTCGGCGCGCTCCTGCAGCTGCCGTCGCTGGGGGTCGGGCTCCTGGTCGTCGCCTCGCTCGCCCTGCTGACCCGGGCCCTGCACCTGGACGGCCTGGCCGACACCGTCGACGGGCTGGGGTCGGGCTGGGACCCCGAGCGCGCCCTGGCCGTGATGAAGCGGGGCGACGTGGGGCCGATGGGCGTGGTCGCCCTGGTCCTGGTCCTGCTGCTGCAGGCGTCGGCCTTCGGGGCCCTGGTGCAGGGCCCCGCCACGGCCGCCCTCGCCGGTCTGGTGGTCTGCCTGTCCCGGTCGGCGGTGGCCGGGGTCTGCGTCACCGGTCTCCGCGCCGCGCGGCCGACGGGACTCGGGGCCACGGTGGCGGGCACCGTGTCCCGCCCCGGCGCGGTCACGTCCGCGGTCGGGGCGGCCGTCCTGCTGACCGCGGTCGCCGCCTCGACCGGACCGGGTCCGGTCCGCGGGCTGGTCGCGGCCGCCCTCGCGGTCGTCGTGGTCGTGGTCCTGGTCCGGCACGCCGCCCGCCGCTTCGGCGGCGTCACCGGGGACGTGATGGGGGCCGCGGTCGAGCTGGCCCTGACCGCGCTGCTGCTGGGGCTGGTCGCGTGAGCGGGACGACACCGCGACCGCGCCTCTGGGCCGGTGGTCCCCGCCCGTCGGGACCCGGCTCAGAGGGTCAGCACGCGACCCGCGACCACGAGCAGCACGTCGTCGCTGGCCGCGGCGATCTGCTGGTTGACCCGACCGAGCAGGTCGGTGAAGACCCGGCCCGAGCGGTGCTCGGAGACCAGACCCCAGCCGACCTCGTTGGTGACCGCGACGGCCGGCCCCGTACGCGTACGCCAGGCCTGCACCAGGTCCTCGACCCGGGCCTCGATCTCTTCGCGCCACTGCCGCAGGGGGGCGTCCCAGGTGCCGAGCCCGTCCACGGTGGCGGTCAGCCAGGTGCCCAGGCAGTCCACGAGCACCGCCTCGGCCGGGTCACCGGCGCGCAGGGCCGCCGCCACGTCGGCGGTCTCCACGGTGCGCCAGGACCCGGGACGGCGGCTCCGGTGCTCGGCGACCCGGGCCGCCCACTCCGGGTCGGCGGCCGGGTCCGGCACCGGGCCGGGCGCCAGGTAGACCACCGACGGGGCCCCGGCCAGCAGGGCCTCGGCGTGCCGGGACTTGCCCGAGCGGACGCCGCCGGTCACCAGGACCCGGCGGGGGGTTCGCGGTGAGGGGGTTCGCGGTGAGGGAGCACCCGGTGGCCGGGTCGGCGGGGCGGTGGAGGTCATCGCCCAGCACTGTAGCGACCCGGCTCGCCCCCGCGGCGGGTCTGATCCTGGGGTTCGTCATCGACCGGCTGGTCGGCGACCCCCGGCGGGGCCATCCGGTGGCCGGGTTCGGGCGGCTCGCGCTGGCCCTGGAAGCTCGGACGTACGCCGACCGCCGCTCCGCCGGGGTCCTGCACCTGGCCGTGCTGCTCACCACGAGTATCGGCGCCGCCACCGCCGTGGACCGGCTGACCCGGCGCCGCCCGATGGCCACCGCGGCGCTGACGGCCGCCGCGACCTGGGCCGTGCTCGGCGGGCGCTCCCTGAGCCGGGAGGTGGCGACCATCGCCGACCAGCTCGACCGCGACGACCTGGCCGCGGCCCGGGTGCAGGTCCGCAACCTGGTCGGCCGCGAGACGTCGGGGCTGAGCGCCGACGAGGTGGCGCGGGCCGCTCTGGAGTCGCTGGCCGAGAACACCTCCGACGCCGTCGTCGCCCCGCTGCTCTGGGGGGCGGTGGCCGGGCTGCCCGGGCTGGTCGGCTACCGCGTCGCCAACACCCTGGACGCGATGGTGGGCCACCGCTCGCCCCGCTACCTCCGGTTCGGCTGGGCGGCCGCCCGCTTCGACGACGTCCTCAACTGGGGGCCGGCGAGGGTGGCCGGGGTCGTGGCCGCGCTGGCCGCCCCCCTCGTCGGCGGTCGGGCGACCGACGGCTGGCGGACCGTACGCCGCGACGCGACCCAGCACCCCAGCCCCAACGCCGGGGTCGTGGAGGCGGCGTTCGCCGGGGCCCTGGGCGTCCGGCTCGGCGGCCGCAACGTCTACCACGGGCAGGTCGAGGACCGCGGGGTCCTCGGGGACGGTCGACCCGTCCGAGTCACCGACCTCGCCCGGGCGGACCTCCTCGCCCGGGTCACCGGGGTCGCTGTCCTGCTGGTGGCGGTCGGCGTCTCG
>JAOPXW010000044.1 GCA_025964935.1 Friedmanniella sp.
TCGTGCTGGACCGGGCCGAGCAGAAGGGCACCGGCCGCTGGACGGTCCAGAACGCGCTCGACCTGGGCGTCCCCATCACCGGGATCGCCGAGGCGACCTTCGCCCGGGCCCTGTCGGGATCGGTCCCCCAGCGCACCGCCGGCCGGGCCAAGCTCAAGGCCGGGACCAGTGAGTGGAAGGTGGAGGACCGCGAGGCTTTCGTCGAGGACGTCCGCCAGGCGCTCTACGCCTCCAAGGTCGTCGCCTACTCCCAGGGCTTCGACCAGATCGCCGCCGCCAGCGAGACGTACGGCTGGGGGATCGACCGGGGCGCCATGGCGCGCATCTGGCGCGGCGGCTGCATCATCCGGGCCCGGTTCCTGAACCGGATCACCGAGGCGTACGAGCGGGAGCCCGACCTTCCCCTCCTGCTGGCCGACGACCACTTCGCCGACGCGGTGGGCAACTGCCTCGCCGCCTGGCGTCGGGTGGTCGCGGGTGCGGCCCAGAACGGCATCCCGACCCCGGCGTTCTCCTCGTCACTGGCCTACTACGACGGCATCCGCGCCGAGCGTCTGCCCGCCGCACTGATCCAGGCACAGCGCGACTTCTTCGGCGCCCACACCTACAACCGGGTGGACAAGGAGGGCTCCTTCCACACGGAGTGGAGCCTGGACCGCAGCGAGTCGCCGGTCGGCAGCGCCTTCAAGGCCGATGTGCAGACCCAGACCGAGGACAAGAAGGTCGACCACCCGACGTCCTAGGCGAGAGAGCATCCCCGTGCCGTCACGGCTGCCCCGGCTGGGGTCCGCAGTCACCGTCCCGATCAACCTCGAGAAGGTGTCGCGACTCGGCCGCGCCGTGGCGGCCCGGGTGCGCAACCAGGCGAGCAGCGCCGGGTTCGTGGGTCGCGCGGGGGCCAACGGCATGGTGCCGAACGGTGGCGTCGCGGTCTTCTTCGCCACCGGGCCCGAGAACCTGTACCAGTTCGACCAGTGGCGGGCGCCGCTGGAGCGGCTGGCCCGGACCCGGCCGGTGTTCGTCATCGTCGACCGTCCCGACACGGGCGAGGCGATCCTGGCCCGCAGCACCCTCCCCGTCGCCTTCGCCCAGGGCAGCCGGGCTCTGGAGGAGCTCGTCACCGGGCGCGACGTCAGGGTGGTGCTGTACCTCAACCAGGTCGAGCCGAACTTTCGGATGCTGCGCTTCGCCGCCCCCGTGCACGTCCAGATCGGGCACGGTGAGTCCGACAAGGCCTCCAGCGTCTCCAACCAGCACAAGGCGTACGACCTGGTTTTCGTCGGCGGCGACGCCGGCCGGGACCGGCTGACCCGGGCCCTGCGCGGTTTCGACGGGAGCACCCGCACGCTGTCGGTCGGGCGTCCCCAGCTGGACCACCATTACCCCGGGGCGCCGCCCTGGTCGCGCGACAGCGGAACCCGCGTCCTCTACGCCCCGACCTGGGAGGGTGACCGGGCCAGCATCACGTACGGGTCGCTGGTCAGCCACGGAGTCCGGCTCGTCGAGGCCCTGACGGCCGACCCCGACGTCCGGGTCCTCTACCGCCCGCACCCCCGCACCGGTCAGACCACCGCGGCGTACGCGCGGGCCGACCGGGCGGTCCGCGACCTGCTGCACCGGGCCGGCGACCGGCACCTGGTCGACGAGGGCGGCTACGGCTGGCAGTGGGACTTCGCCGACGCGTGCGTCACCGACGTCTCGGCCGTCGCCTACGACTGGCTGGCGACCGGGAAGCCGCTCGTCATCACCGAGCCCGCACCGGGCGCGTACCGCCCACCCTCACCCTTGCTGGAGCAGAGCGACCTGCTCGGTGCGCACGAGTCCGCCGAGGTGCTGGACCGGCTTCGCGAGGCGGGCCTGGGATCGGCCGTGCCCCACGGGCCCAGTGCCCTGGCGGCCCACTACTTCGGGAAGACCGCCCACCAGGCCAGCAGCCGCCGCTTCGCCGAGGCGGTCGACCAGGCGTACGTGCTGGCGGCCTCGGGGCCGGGCTCGGGTCGCTAGAGACCGCGCAGGAAGTCCACGTCGTCGTCGGGGGCGCGCGGCCGGTCCGGCTTCTTGCGGGTGCCGAGCGAGTCGGCGTTGGGACGGCCCAGGAAGAGCCAGCCCAGAGCCCCGATCAGCGGCAGACAGATGACGGCGGTGGCCCAGAGCCAGCGCGGCATCCGGCGTACGGCGTAGGTGGGGGCCTGGGCGACCTCGACGACGCAGTAGATCATGAGCAGTGCCACGATGATCAACGGCAGATAGCGGCCCATGGGTCAAGAGTATGCGTCGCGGACCAGGTCCGGACAAGACCGCGGCTAGGCTGTCGGCCATGCTCGAGCCCCGCCCCACCCACCCGAGCATCGCGCAGCTGCGCGAGGTCACCCAGCCGCCCAGTGTGCGGACCCGGGCCGGCGCCGAGCACTGGGTCGCCCACGCCTACCTGCGCGACATCTCCCCCTACCTGACCCGGGTGCTGCTGGGGGCCGGCTTCTCCGCCAACGGCGTCACCTGGCTGATGATCGCCTCGGCCGCCCTGGCCGCGATCAGCACCGGCTGGGCGTCACTGTTCGGGGCCGTGCTGGCCGCGGTGCTGATCCAGCTCCAGATGCTGCTGGACTGCTGCGACGGCGAGGTGGCCCGGTGGCGGCAGACCTCCTCGCCCAAGGGGGTCTACCTGGACCGGGTCGGTCATTACGTCGCCGAGTGTGGGATCGCGGTGGCGCTGGGGGTCCGCACCGCCGGCGGGCCGCACCTCAGCGGGGTCTGGATCAGCGCGGGCCTGCTGCTCGGTCTGCTGGTGGCCCTGAACAAGGTGGAGAACGACCTGGTGCACGTCTCCCGGCACTACGCCGGGATGACCCAGATGCGCGACGTCGAGGAGGTCCGGGTCCCGGCCACCGGCCTGCTGCGGAAGGCCCGGCGGCTGGCCCGCTTCGTGCCCTTCCACCGGGTCTTCCACTCCGTCGAGCTGACCCTGCTGGTCCTGGTGGCCGCGCTGCTGGACCTGGTCACCGGCGGCGTCGCCACCAAGGTGCTGCTGGTGGGGCTGCTGGTCTCGGCCTGCGTGACCGTGGTCGGCCACCTGGCGGCCGTGCTGGCCAGCCCGCGGCTCCGATGAGTGTCGACCTCGCCCGTCCCGCGTACGGGGTGGTCGTGCTGACCATGGGCAACCGTCCCGCCGACCTGCGCCGAGCCCTGGACTCCCTGCTGGCCCAGCGCGACGTCGACCTCGACGTCGTCGTGGTCGGCAACGGCTGGGTCCCGGTGGACCTGCCCGCGGGCGTACGCGGGCACGGGCTCCCCGCCAACCTCGGCATCCCTGCCGGCCGCAACGCCGGTGTCCCGCTGGTCACCGGCGACCTGCTGTTCTTCCTCGACGACGACGCCCAGCTGCCCGACCCCGGGATCCTCGCCGCGATGGCCGCGCAGTTCGCCGCCGACCCCGGGCTGGGTCTGATCCAGCCCCGGGTGGTCGACCCGGAGGGGCTGGAGGCCCCCCGACGCTGGACGCCGCGGGTCCGGGTGGGGGACCCGGGCCGCAGCAGCCCGGCCATGAACGTCTGGGAGGGTGCGGTCGCGATGCGCCGGACGGCCTTCGACTTCACCGGCGGCTGGCCCGAGCCCTTCTGGTACGCCCATGAGGGCGTCGAGCTCGCCTGGCGGGTCTGGGACGGCGGCTTCCGGGTCCGCTACGACGGCGCCACCGAGGTGTACCACCCGGCGATCAAGCCGACCCGGCACGCCGAGTTCTACAGGTTCCAGGCCCGCAACCGGGTCTGGCTGGCGCGGCGGAACCTGCCGGTGCCGATCGGCGTCGCCTACGTCGGGGTCTGGGCCGCGATCGGCGGGCTGCGGTGGCGGTCCCGGGAGGCGGTCGTGGAGACCCTCCGCGGCTACCGCCTCGGGCTGACCGAGGACGGCGGGCCGCGGCGGCCGATGCGCTGGCGTACGGTCTGGCGGATGACCCTGGCCGGTCACCCGCCGGTCATCTGATCCGCCGGCCGTGAGCACGGACGGAGGCTCGTGAGCGCGAGCAGCGACAGTCGGGCCTGGACGGCCTGGGCGATCAACGAGGTGGAGGCCGACACCAACCGCAGCGCCGACACGCACCTGCACGTCTTCCCGCTGCCCCCGGACTGGGGCGTCCGGCTGTACCTGAAGGACGAGTCGGTGCACCCCACCGGCAGCCTGAAACACCGGCTGGCGCGCTCGCTGGTCCTCTACGGCCTGTGCAACGGCTGGATCACCGAGGGCACGACGCTGGTCGAGGCGTCCTCGGGCTCGACCGCGGTCAGCGAGGCCTACTTCGCGCGGCTGCTCGGGCTGCCGTTCGTCGCGGTGATGCCCTCCTCGACCGTGACCGAGAAGTGCTCCCTGATCGAGTTCTACGGCGGCCGCTGCCATCTGGTCGAGGATCCCTCGACCATCGCCGCCGAGGCCGCGGCGCTGGCGGCGGCGACCGGCGGGCACTACCTCGACCAGTTCACCTACGCGGAGCGGGCCACCGACTGGCGCGGCAACAACAACATCGCCGAGTCGCTGTTCGCCCAGCTCAGCCGGGAGCCCAGCCCGATCCCCACGTGGGTGGTCGTCGGGGCCGGCACTGGGGGGACCAGCGCCACCATCGGGCGCTACCTGCGGCTCAAGACCCACCCCACCCGGCTCTGCGTGGTCGACCCCGAGAACTCCGCCTTCCACCGCGCGTGGACCTCCGGTGACTCGACCGTTCGGGCCACCGGGTCGCGGATCGAGGGCATCGGGCGGCCGCGGATGGAGCCCAGCTTCGTGCCGTCGGTGGTCGACCGGATGATCGCGGTGCCCGACGCCGCCTCCATCGCGGCCATGCGCTGGTGCTCCCGACGGCTCGACCGGTGGGTGGGCGGCTCGACCGGCACCAACGTGTGGGGAGCCCTCCAGCTGGTGGGGGAGATGCGGGCCGCCGGGGTCCGCGGCAGCGTGGCCACCCTGCTCTGCGACGACGGCCGGCGCTACGCCCGGACCTACTACGACGACGCCTGGGTGGCCCGGCAGGGCTGGGACCTCGCCCCGCACGAGGCGGTGCTGGAGGAGTTCCTGGCCACCGGGACCTGGCCGGGCTCCTGAGCCCGCGGGCCGGCCCTCAGCGGGCCAGGACCAGCCCGAGGGCCAGGGTGACCGCGCAGGCCAGCTCGGCCGTGCCGGTCGCCTTGAGCACGGCGATGAGGGCGGGACCCTGGGCCCCGGAGCGGACGGCGCGCGCCGCCGGCCCGATCAGGGCCCAGCCCAGCAGCCCGACCAGGGCCCACCAGGTGGTGAGGACCGCGACGACCACGACTGCCAGGGCGGCCCCCCCCGCCAGGGCGAGATACAGACGCCGGGTGCCCCGGTCACCGAGTCGGGTGGCCAGTGTGCGCTTCCCGACCCGGGTGTCGCCCCGGAGGTCCCGGAGGTTGTTGGCCACCAGGATCGCGCAGGCCAGGCTGCCCACCCCGACGGCGGCGGCGACCACGGCGGGGCTGACCCGACCCACCTGCACGTACGCCGTCCCGCACACCGCCACCAGGCCGAAGAAGACGAAGACGAAGACCTCGCCGAGCCCGAGGTAGCCGTACGGGCGCCGGCCGCCGGTGTAGAACCAGGCCGCCAGCACGCAGGCCGCCCCGACCGGGAGCAGCCACCAGTGCGCGGTCAGCAGGACCAGGACCAGGCCCGCCAGCCCGGCGACCCCGAAGCAGGCGAAGGCGGCCGCCCGGACCGCCGCGGGCGCCGCGGTGCCGGAGCCGACCAGTCGTAGCGGGCCGACCCGGTCGGCGTCGGTGCCGCGGATGCCGTCGGAGTAGTCGTTGGCGTAGTTGACCCCGACCTGCAGGGCCACGCTGACCACCAGGGCCAGCAGCGCGGCGACGGGGGCGAAGCCGCCCTCGAAGACGGCCAGCCCGGTGGCGGCGACGACCGGTGACAGGGCGGCCGGCAGGGTCCGGGGTCGGGCCCCGGCCAGCCACTGGCCGGCGGTGGGACGGGGTGGGGCTGAGGCGGTCACGCGGACCCTTTCTGGACCAGGGCCACCAGGGCGGGCCGGTCGATCTTGCCGCTGCTCGTACGGGGCAGGGCGCTGAGGTGGTGCAGGGAGCGGGGGGCGGCGTACGCCGGTCCCGAAGCCGACAGCCAGCGTCGCAGGTCGGCCAGGGCCACGGGCCGGTCGGCGACCGCGACCACCGCGGTGCCCCACTCGGGGTCGGGCACCCCGACCACGGCGACCTCGCCGCCCGCCCAGCCGGGCCAGCCCCGCAGCCGCTGCTCCACGTCTGCCAGGTCCACGTTGAGCCCACCGCTGACCACCACGTCGTCGACCCGGCCCAGCACGGTCAGCCGGCCGGCCTCCCAACGGCCACGGTCGCCCGTGCTGAGGCGCCCCCCGCGCAGCACCTCCGCCCCCAGGTCGGGTCGGCCCCGGTAGCCGGAGAACAGGGTGGGTCCCGACAGCGCGATCCGGCCGGTGTCGTCGAGGTGAACCCCGACCCCGTCCAGCGGCCGGCCGTCGTAGACGACCCCGCCGCAGGTCTCGCTCATGCCGTAGGTGGTGACCACGGTGATCCCCAGGTCGCGGGCCCGGAGCAGGAGGTCGGGGTCCGCGGCGGCGCCGCCGAGCAGCACCGTGTCGACCCGGCCAAGGGCGGCGGCGATGCGCGGGTCGCGGCAGGCCCGGGCCAGCTGGGTCGGGACCAGGGACAGGTAGCGCCGGGGGCCCAGCCGACCCAGCGCCTGCGGCAGGTCGGTGAGGTCGGAGCGGACCGGGGCCAGCGTGGTGCCGGCCGCCACCGCCCGGACGACCACCATCAGACCGGCGACGTAGTGGCCGGGCAGCGCGAGCAGCCAGTCCCCGGGGCCGCCGAGCCGGGTGTGGGTGGCCACGGCCGAGGTCAGCAGGGCGGTCCGGCTCAGGACCACGCCCTTCGGGCGACCGGTCGAGCCGGAGGTCGAGACCACGGCGCCGACGTTGGCCTCCCTCAGCGGCGCGGCGGGGTCCAGCATGGCCAGGGTGCGGGCCCGCTCGTCGGGGTCCGGCGGCAGCGGGGCCACGGGAGCGCCTCCGGCCAGGGCCTCGGCGAGGGCGGCGGGCAGGTCTGCGGGGTCGACGGGAGACAGTCGTAGCGCTCCGGCGGTCACGGCCCCAGGTTAGGCCCCCTTCCGCCCCGCGGGCGGCGATGTCTGCGCCCCGACCCGAGCCGGGCGCTGGGATGAGCGACACTGAGGCGGTGCCGGCCCCCTCCACGACCTACGCCCTGCCGATGCGGATGCGGTTCCGCGGCCTGTCCACCCGCGAGGGGATGGTCTGGCGGGGCGACGTCGGCTGGGCCGAGTGGAGCCCCTTCCTGGACTACGACGGACCGGAGCTGGTGCCGTGGTGGCACGCGGCGCAGGAGGCCGCCGACGTCGGCTGGCCGGCCCCCCGGCGACTGACCGTCCCGGTCAACGCGACCGTGCCCGCCCTGGACCCGACCACCGCGTACGCCCTGGTCCAGGGTTCGGGCTGCGGAACGGCCAAGGTCAAGGTGGCCGAGCCGGGCCAGTCCCTGGCCGAGGACCTCGCCCGGGTCGAGGCGGTCCGGGGCGCGCTCGGACCCGGGGGGCACCTCCGGGTGGACGCGAACGGCGGGTGGAGCGTCGACCAGGCCGAGACCGCGCTCCGTCAGCTCGACGCCTTCGACCTGGAGTACGTCGAGCAGCCCTGTCGCACGGTCGAGGAGCTGGCCGACCTCAGGCGGCGGCTGGCCCGGTCCGGTCGGTCGGTGCCGATCGCGGCGGACGAGTCGATCCGGCGGGTCGAGGACCCCTACCGGGTGGTGGCCCTGGAGGCCGCCGACATCGCGGTGCTGAAGGTGCAGCCGCTGGGCGGGGTCCGGGCCTGCCTGGAGATTGCGGAGCGGATCGGCCTGCCGGTGGTCGTGTCGAGCGCCCTGGAGACCTCGGTCGGCATCCGGGCGGGGCTGGCGCTGGCCGCGAGCCTGCCCGAGCTGCCGTACGCCTGCGGCCTGAACACGGTGCCCCTGCTGGGCGCGGACCTGGTGCCGAGCCCACTGGTCGCCCGGGCGGGGGTGCTGACCGTCGACCCCGGCCATCCCGTGGAGGTGGACCCGGGGCTGCTCGAGACCCATCGGGCGGACGCGGCGACCGACGCACGCTGGCGCCGGCGGCGGGACCGGACCCGGGCGCTCGCGGCGCACGCC
>JAOPXW010000297.1 GCA_025964935.1 Friedmanniella sp.
AGAGCGTCTCCATGGTAAGGAGAAGGTCTGCGGTTCGAATCCGCATGGGGGCCCGGAACTTGAGCTCTGGTGCCACCGCGCACCGGCGGAATACGTCACCCTCACGGGTCGTTGACCGACCAGTCGCCTGGTAGCCGGGACCACAGCGGGATAGCTCAGGCGGTAGAGCAAGCGGCTCATAATCGCTGTGTCGCGGGTTCGAGTCCCGCTCCCGCTACCGATCGGCAGCACCACGCAGGACGGGTCCCCCCGGGGACTGACGCTCGAGCATCACCCAGTCGGTTCGAGCACATCGAGAAGATCGAAGGAAACCATCATGGCCAAGAGCTCAGACGTTCGGCCGAAGATCACGCTGGCCTGCACGGAGTGCAAGGAGCGGAACTACATCACCAAGAAGAACCGGCGGAACGACCCCGACCGGATGGAGCTGAAGAAGTTCTGCCCGCGTTGCCACAGCCACACCGCTCACCGCGAAACCCGCTGAGCACCAGTCCCACCGTGGGTCCTCGACCCTCACCAGAGCCGTCCGCTGCTGCGGGCGGCTCTGCTGCGTCCTCCCCCTCGGTGCAGGCTGTGCCCCTGGTGGGTCTCGCCCACGGCAGCCGGCACCCCCGCGGGGCCGCCGCCATCGAACGGCTGATGACCGGGGCCGGCTCGGCCGCCGGGCTCGACGCCCGACCCGCCTACCTCGACCTGGCCCAGCCCGACCTGGAGACCGTGGTGCGGGACCTGGCTGCGGCCGGACACCGCGCGGCCGTGGTGGTCCCGCTGCTGTTCACCTCGGCCTTCCACGCCACCGTCGACGTCCCCGAGGCCGTGCAGACGGCGGCGGACGCGGTCGGGCTGGAGCTCGTGGTCACCGACATCCTCGGGACCGGTGACGACCTCGCCGCGCTGCTGGCCGGCGTGCTGGCCGACGCCGGGGTGCCGTCCGGCACCTCGGTCCTGCTGCTCGCGGTCGGGTCCTCCAAGCCCGCGGCCAACGCCGCCGTCGCGGACCTGGCCCAGCGGCTGGCCGAGGGACGGGAGGCCCCCGTACGCGCCGCCTTCGGCACCTGCGACCCCCGGGCCGCCGACGTCCTCCCCGACCTGCCCGGGCCGGTGGCCGTGCTGCCGCTGTTCCTCTCCGACGGCCTGCTGCTCGACCCGGTCCGCCGGCTGGCCACCGAGCGGGGCCTGACCATGCTGGAGCCGCTCGGCGAGCGGGCCGCGCCCCTGGTGCTGGAGCGCTACCGGAGCGTCCTGCCCCGCCTCGGTTAGCGTTACCCCATGGCCATCTCCGCAACACACGCCGGCCGGAGCTATCCGCCGACCGCCCCGTACGAGGTGTCGGCCGCCAAGATCGCCGAGTTCGCGGCGGCTCTGGGGGACGACTCCCCGGCGTACGGGGGTGCCGACCCGATCGCCCCACCCACCTTCGTGGCCGTCATCTCCGCGACCGCGTGGGAGTCGATGTTCGCCGACCCCGAGCTCGACCTGGCGCTGCGCCGGGTGGTGCACGGCGACCAGCGCTTCAGCTACGTCCGGCCGCTGCGGGCCGGCGACACCATCGTGGCCACCCTGACCATCGACAAGGTCCGGGTCCGGGCGGGCTCGGAGATCATCACGTCCTCGGTGGCGGTCGCCACCGTCGGCGGCGAGACCATCTGCACCGCCCAGTCCACCTTCTTCCACTCCCGCGAGGTGGCCTCATGAGCGTCCCCACCCTGGACCGGGCGTCGGTCGGCACGGAGCTGCCCGAGCTCCGGGTCCGCTTCACCCGGCAGACCCTGGTCCGCTACGCCGGCGCCTCGACCGACTTCAACCCGATCCACTACTCCGGCTACTACGCCGAGAAGGTCGGTCTGCCCGGGGTGATCGCCCACGGGCTGCTGACCATGGGGTCGGCGCTGCGGGTGGTGACCGACTGGGTGGGTGACCCGACCCGGGTCACGGGCTACTTCGTCCGGTTCACCAAGCCGGTGGTGGTCCCCGACGACGAGGACGGGACCGAGGTGGTCTTCACCGCCGTCGTCTCGGCCGTGGACGGGACCCGTGTGACCGTGTCGATCGAGGCCGTGGCCGACGGTCAGAAGGTGCTGGGTGCCGCCCGCGCCGAGGTCGAGCTCGGCGAGGACGCATGACCGTGCCCGGTCCGGACGCGGCCACCGCCGGCACCCGGCTGGCCGACCTGACCACGCTGCGGGTCGGCGGTCCGGCCCGGAACCTGGTGGTGGCCCGCACCGAGGCCGAGCTGGTCGAGACCGTCCGGGCCCTGGACGCGGCCGGGCAGCCGGTGCTGGTGCTCGGCGGCGGCTCCAACCTGCTGGTCGGCGACGAGGGCTTCGACGGCACCGTGGTGCAGGTCGCGACCCGCGGGATCGGGGAGGACGTGGAGTCCTGCTCGGGTGCCGTGCTCACCGTCGCCGCGGGGGAGCCGTGGGACGAGCTGGTGGCCAGCGCCGTGGCCCGGGAGTACTCCGGTCTGGAGGCGATGTCGGGGATCCCCGGGCTGACCGGCGGCACCCCGATCCAGAACGTCGGGGCCTACGGGGCCGACGTCAGTCAGGTGATCAGCATGGTCCGCACCTGGGACCGGCACACCGGGCAGCGTCGGACCTTCTTCCCCCTCGACTGCGGCTTCGGCTACCGCACCTCGCGGTTCAAGGCCGAGCCCGGTCGCTACGTGGTGCTCTCGGTCACCTTCCAGCTCAAGCTGGGGTCGCTCTCGGCCCCGGTCCGCTACCCCGAGCTGGCCCGGGTCCTCGGCGTACAGCCGGGGGAGCGCGCCCCCATCGGCGAGGTCCGCGACGCCGTCCTGGGCCTGCGGGCCGGCAAGGGGATGCTGCTCGACGAGGCCGACCCGGACTCCTGGAGCGCCGGCTCGTTCTTCACCAACCCCCTGCTCAGCCCGGACCAGGCGGCGCTGCTGCCGGCCGAGGCTCCCCGCTACCCCCAGTCCGACGGCACGGTCAAGACCAGCGCCGCCTGGCTGATCGAGCACGCGGGCTTCGCCCGCGGCTACGGCACCGGTCCGGCTCGGGTCTCGGGCAAGCACACCCTGGCCCTGACCAACCGGGGCGGGGCCGCCGCGGCCGACGTGCTCGCGCTGGCCCGGGAGATCCGCGGCGGGGTGGGGGAACGCTTCGGGGTCATTTTGGTTCCCGAGCCCGTACTGGTTGGCTGTTCCCTGTGAGTGCTGCACCCTTTGCTGTCTGGGCCCCCCTTCCCGCCTCGGTCACCCTGGTGGTCCGGGAGATCGGCGAGACCGAGGGCCAGAAGATCCCGATGCGGCAGGCCGAGGAGGGCTGGTGGGAGCCGGACGCCCCGCTGCCGGGCGGCGGCCGCGGTGAGCTGGAGTACGGCTACCTCCTCGACGGCAGCGACACAGTGCTGGCCGACCCGCGCTCGCGGCGGCAGGTCGACGGGGTGCACGGCTGGTCCCGGACCTACGACGCGGCCTCCTTCGCCTGGACCGACGACACCTGGAACGGCCGGCAGCTCGCCGGCAGCATCATCTACGAGCTGCACGTGGGCACCTTCACCCCCGACGGCACCCTGGACGCCGCGATCGGGCGGCTCGACCACCTCGTACGCCTCGGGGTCGACTTCGTCGAGCTGATGCCGGTCAACGCCTTCAACGGCGACCACAACTGGGGCTACGACGGCGTCCTCTGGTACGCCGTGCACGAGGCGTACGGCGGCCCGGCGGCCTACCAGCGCTTCGTCGACGCCTGCCACGGGGTCGGCCTGGGCGTGATCCAGGACGTGGTCTACAACCACCTGGGCCCGAGCGGGAACTACCTGCCGCAGTTCGGTCCCTACCTGAACGAGGGCGGGTCCAACACCTGGGGCGACTCGCCCAACCTGGACGGTGAGGACTCCGACGAGGTCCGCCGCTACATCATCGACAACGCCGTGATGTGGCTGCGGGACTACCACGTCGACGGGCTGCGACTGGACGCGGTGCACGCGCTGCACGACACCCGTGCGACCCACCTGCTGGAGGAGCTCTCGATCGAGACCGAGGCGCTCAGCGCCTTCGTCGGACGCCCGCTGCCGCTGATCGCGGAGTCCGACCTGAACGACCCGCGGCTGATCACCGCCCGCGAGGGCGGGGGCTACGGGCTGACCGGTCAGTGGAACGACGACTTCCACCACGCCCTCTACGTCAGCCTGACCGGGGACACGACCGGCTACTACGCCGACTTCGAATCCCTGGCGGCGCTGGGCAAGGTGTTCGAGAACGGGTTCTTCCACGACGGCACCCGGTCGACCTTCCGCGGCCGCACCCACGGGCACCCGATCGACACCCTGCGGACGCCGACCTGGCGGCTGGTGGTCTGCTCCGACAACCACGACCAGATCGGCAACCGGGCCGCCGGTGAGCGGCTGTCGGACAAGCTGAGCCCGCAGCAGCAGGCGCTGGCCGCACTGGTCACCCTGCTCAGCCCCTTCACCCCGATGATCTTCATGGGGGAGGAGTGGGGCGCCAGCACCCCGTGGCGGTTCTTCACCTCCCACCCCGAGCCGGAGCTGGCCGAGGCGGTCCGCAGCGGGCGGCTGGAGGAGTTCGCGCAGATGGAGTGGGACGTCGCCAACGTGCCCGACCCGCAGGACGACTCCACCTACCAGAGCTCCAAGCTGGACTGGGACGAGCTGCAGCAGCCCGTGCACGCCGACCTGCTGGCCCAAACCGAGGCCCTGATCAAGATCCGGCGCACCTACCCCGACTTCACCGACCCCCGGTTCGACCAGGGCCGGGCCACCTCCGACGACGAGGGCGGCTGGCTGCTGGTGCAGCGCGGGTCCATGACGCTGGCGGTCAACTTCAGCGACGCGGCCACCGGGGTGCCGGTCGAGCGGCCGCTGGAGCCGGTCTACGTGATCGGGGAGGCCGAGGTGGACGGCGACCTGGTCCGGCTCGGCGCCCACAGCGCGCTGGTCGCCCGCACCCCGTGAGTTCTGGAGAAGATCCGGCTCGGACTACCGCGCCGGATCTCCGCCACAACTGCCGCCGGGGCCGGCTCAGACGTCCAGCTTGATCTCGCGCTTGAGGATCTTGCCGGTCGGACCCTTCGGGATGACCCCGAAGCGGATGATGCGCGGGAACTTGTACGCCGCGATCTGGTCCTGCACGAAGGCCCGGAGCTCCTCCTCGGTGGCCTGCGCCCCCTCCTTCAGGGTGACCAGGGCCGCGATCTCCTCGCCGTGCACGGAGTCGGGGACCCCGACGACGGCGGCCTCGGCCCCGGCGGGGTGGGTGTAGAGGACCTCCTCCCCCTCGCGCGGGTACACGTTGAAGCCGTTGCGGATGATCATGTCCTTCTTGCGGTCGACGATGAAGTAGAAGCCGTCCTCGTCACGGGTGGCCAGGTCCCCGGTGTGGAACCACCCGTCGCGGATCGCCTGGGCGGTGGCCTCGGGGTTGCGCCAGTAGCCCTTCATGATGTTCTCGCCGCGGATGACGATCTCCCCGATCTCCCCGGGGGCGACGTCGTGGTCGTCCTCGTCCCGGAGGGCGAACTCGACGCCCCGGATCGGGGTCCCCACCGACCCGGGCTTGGTCGGCACGCCGGGATGGTTGAAGGAGGCCACCGGGGAGGTCTCCGACAGCCCGTACCCCTCGAGCAAGGGGAAGCCGAAGGTGCGCTCCACCGCCCGGAGCACCTCCACCGGCAGGGACGCGCCGCCGGAGGCGCCGACCCGGACCGAGGAGGTGTCGAACCGGTCCAGGTCGGGGACGGCCAGCAGCGCCATGTACATGGTGGGGACGCCGAGGAAGATGGTGACGCGCTCGGCTCCGATGATCTCCAGGGCCTGCTGGCCGTCGAACTTGGGCAGCAGGGCCAGGCACGCCCCGCCGGCCATCGCCGCGTTCAGCCCGCACGTCTGCCCGAAGGAGTGGAACAGCGGGAGCCCGCCGAACAGGGTGTCCCCGGGCCCGTTGGGCATCAGGGTCTCCACCGTGGTGAGGGCGTTGGTGCGGAGGTTGTCGTGGGTGAGCTCGGCACCCTTGGGCTGACCGGTGGTGCCGGAGGTGTAGAGGATGACGGCGGTGTCGTCGGGGCCCCGGTCGGCGACCTCGGTAGTGGCCTGCGCCGCGGCGAGCATCGCGTCGAACTCACCGGGCACGGTCACGATCACCTCGGTGCCGGTGGTGGCGGCCGCCTTGTGCGCCTCCTCGGCGAACAGCGGGAAGACGACCGCGACCTTGGCCCCGGAGTCCCGCCAGGTGTAGGCGACCTCGCCGGCCTTGAGCAGCGGGTTCATCGGCACCACGACGGCCCCGAGCCGCAGGATCGCGTAGTAGACGATCGGGAAATAGGCCACGTTGGGCATCACCATGGCCACGCGATCACCGGCCACCACGCCCCGCTCGGCCAGGACGGTGGCGAAGCGGGCGGCGGCGGCGTCGAGGGCGCCGTACGACACGATCGTCCCGCCCTGCTTGATGGCGGGCAGGTTCGGATCGGTGGCGGCCCGGGTGCTGACCCAGGTCGCAATGTTCGACGTCGTTGTCATGCACCGACTCTACGAGGACCGGCCCGAGGACGCAGTCGTTGGGCGGAGGGGACGGCGATAGAGTGACGACGGCCTCGCGGCCCCCCGTACACCGAGCGAAGTGGATGTCCCATGTCTTTGTCCGACCTCAGCCGTGCCGAGCTCACCGCCCTGCACGCCCAGCAGACCGCGGCGTACGACGAGCTGGTGGCCAAGGGCCTGAAGCTGGACCTGACGCGCGGCAAGCCGGCCCCGGCCCAGCTCGACCTGTCCAACGAGCTCCTCACCCTGCCCGGGGCGGGGACGTACGCCGACGCCGCCGGGGTCGACTGTCGCAACTACGGCGGCCTGCAGGGGCTGACCGAGATCCGCGAGATCTTCGCGCCGCTGCTGAACGTCCCGGTGGCCCAGCTGGTGGCCGGCGACAACGCGAGCCTGGCGATCATGCACGACACCCTGGTCTTCTCGCTGCTGCAGGGGACCGTGGGCTCGACCCAGCCCTGGTTCGCCTCCGCGCTGACCGACGGGCCGGTCAAGTTCATCTGCCCGGTCCCCGGCTACGACCGGCACTTCGCCCTCTGCGAGCAGTTCGGCATCGAGATGCTCCCCGTCCCGCTCGGTGACCACGGCCCGGACCTGGACGCGGTCGCCGAGCTGGTCGCGGACCCCGCCGTCAAGGGCATCTGGGTCGTGCCGACGTACGCCAACCCCAACGGCGCGGTCTACACCGAGGAGGTGACCCGGGCGCTGCTGGAGCTGGAGACCGCCGCCCCGGACTTCCGCATCTTCTGGGACAACGCGTACGCGGTCCACCACCTCACCGACACCGAGACCCCCGCTCTGGACATCCTGGGGATGGCCGCGGCCGCCGGGCACCCGGACCGGGTCTTCCTGTTCGCGTCCACCTCCAAGGTCACCTTCGCCGGGAGTGGGGTCTCCTTCTTCGCCTCCTCGCCGGCCAACGTGGCCTGGTACCTGGGCAACCTGGGGAAGCGGACGATCGGCCCGGACAAGGTCAACCACCTGCGGCACGCCCTCTACCTCAAGAGCGCCGACGGGGTGCGGGCGCTGATGCGCCGGCACCGGGCCCTGATCGCCCCCAAGTTCGAGCAGGTCCTCGCCATCCTCACCGACCGGCTCGGCGACCTTGCGGCCGCCCACTGGACCACGCCGGAGGGGGGGTACTTCATCAGCCTCGACGTGGCCGACGGCACCGCCACCCGGGTCGTCGCCCTGGCCAAGCAGGCCGGGATCGCCATGACCGGGGCCGGGGCCGCGTTCCCGTACGGTCGGGACCCGCGGGACCGCAACATCCGGATCGCCCCGACGTTCCCCTCCGCCGCCGACGTGGCCACCGCGATCGACGGGCTGGCGACCTGCGTCCTGCTGGCCGCCACCGAGCAGCTGCTGGCCGCCTAGCCGGACCCTGGCCGCCGTCGGACCCGGAGGGTGCGGGTTCGACGGAGGCCGAGAACCTCAGTTACACTCGACCTCTTGGTGCTGACCACCATTGTCGTCGTGCGCCCTCAGGGCGTCGGGGCGTGAGGGCGGGCATCGAAGGGCAATAGCTCAACTGGCAGAGCATCGGTCTCCAAAACCGAAGGTTGGGGGTTCAAGTCCCTCTTGCCCTGCAAGGCGCACGGAAGCACGTGAACAGCACAGCGAAGCACGTGAACAGCACAGAGAAGCACGTGAACAGCACAGAAGGGT
>JAOPXW010000080.1 GCA_025964935.1 Friedmanniella sp.
GCTTCGGCCTCGACCCGTTGAGCGACCTGCCGAGCTACCTGCTCGGACGGCTGGGGCTGGCCGGCGCCGTGGCGCCGGTGACCGTGCTCGTGGCCCTCAGCGGGCTGGCGTACGGACTGAGCACCGCGGTCGCGCTGCTCTGGGCCCGGCGGTGGGACCCGCTGGCGGCGACGCGCTAGCGGCCAGGGACCCCGGCGGCCCCACGGCCTCGGGCGAGGCGGCAGAGGCGCTCGATAGTGTCGCGCCGGGACGAGACGGACGGGGGAGTGCCGCATGACCAGCACGATGCGTGCCGTGGTGGTGGACGGGCCGGGCCGGCCGGAGGTGCTGACGCTGCGGGAGCGGCCGATTCCCGAGCCTGAGCCGGGGCAGGTGCTGATCCGGGTCCGGGCCTTCGGGCTGAACCGGTCCGAGCTGCACTTCCGGCAGGGTGTGGCCGCCAGCGGCAGCTTCCCGCGGGTGCCGGGGATCGAGGCGACCGGGGTGGTCGCGGCGGCGCCCGGCGGTGAGCTCGCGGAGGGCGCTCAGGTGGTCACCCTGATGGGCGGGATGGGTCGTGAAACCGACGGGGGCTACGCCGACTACGTCCTGGTCCCGGCCGCCCAGGTGATCGCCTTCCGCAGCGGACTGCCCTGGGAGCAGCTGGGCGCGGTCCCCGAGATGCTGCAGACCGCGTACGGCTCCCTGGCCGTCGGGGTGCAGCCGGCCCCGGGGGGCTCGCTCCTGATCCGGGGCGGCACGTCCTCGATCGGGCTGGCGCTCATCGTGCTGGCCAAGCGGCTGGGCCTGAGGGTCCTCGCGACGACCAGGCGCGAACAGGCGCGCGCCCAGCTCGAGGGGTTGGGGGCCGACCACGTCCTGGTCGACGACGGTGCGGTGGCCGACCGGGTGCGTGAGCTGGTCCCGGGCGGCGTGGACGGGGCGGTCGAGCTGGTCGGGGTCAACGTCCTGCGGGACACCCTGGCGTCGGTCCGGCCGGGGGGCACGGTCTGCTTCACCGGGATGCTGTCGGACCAGTGGTCGATCCCGGACTTCTATCCGATGGACTGGCTGCCCAACGGCGTACGGCTGACCGCCTACTCCGGGGAGGCCGCCGACCTTCCCGCAGCGGTCCTGCAGGACTTCCTGGACGCCGTGGCCGCCGGCGAGGCCACCATCCCGCTCGGCCGCGTCTACCGCCTCGACCAGATCGTCCAGGCCCACCGCGACATGGAGGCCGGCACGGTCGGCGGGAAGGGTGTCGTGCTGCTCGACTGACGCGCCGGCCAGGCCACTGGGAGGGAGACATCGGCCACCGTCACGGTGGCTGGCCTCACCCGATCTGGGTGAGCGGCGTCGTCACAACGAGGGGAAACCCTTCGCAGGCACCCTAATAAAGGGTGGTGATGGTGGACGATACTGGGATCGAACCAGTGACCTCTTCCGTGTCAGGGAAGCGCGCTACCGCTGCGCCAATCGTCCGAGGTGGAGACGGGATTTGAACCCGTGTACACGGATTTGCAGTCCGTTGCCTCGCCTCTCGGCCACTCCACCAAACGAGGATTTCTCCCCAGTTCCATGGAGTGAACTCCGAGCGGACGACGAGACTCGAACTCGCGACATCCACCTTGGCAAGGTGGTGCTCTACCAACTGAGCTACGTCCGCATGCCCCGAGTTTTGCGTTCTCGGTGCGGTTGAGAACACTAGCCGAGCCGGGGCGGAGAGTCCAAACGAGAACCCGGGGCGTGTCCCGGAGCGACCGCGGGGACGCTCCGGCGGGCCCGGTTAGGCTGGCCCGGTGCCTGTCACCGACTTCACGACCCCGCCCTCCGACGAGTTGACCACGACGGCTGCGGCCGCGCTGCGCGTGTGGGTCAACGGCCGTCTGTACGCCGACCCCGAGGACGCCCGCGTCGCGGTCACCGACCACGGGCTGGTGGTCGGGGACGGCGTGTTCGAGGCCCTCAAGGTCACCGCGGCGGGCCCGTTCGCCGTACGCCGGCACCTGCTGCGGATGGACCGCTCCGCCGCGGCGATGGGGCTGCCGACCCCCGACCACGGTCGGATCCGGGCGGCCATCGACGCCGTCCTGGACGGAACCCCCCTGGTCCACGGGAAGATCCGGATCACCTACACCGGCGGTCGCGGTCCGCTCGGCTCGCAGGCGGCGTACGGGCCGCAGACCCTGGTCGTGGCCGCCGAGGCCACCGGGCTGCCGGCCCCCACGGGCACCATCGTCACCGCCCCGTGGACCCGCAACGAGAACGGTGCCCTGACCGGGGTCAAGTCGACCTCGTACGCCGAGAACGTCCGCGCCCTGGCCTACGCCACGGCCCGGGGGGCGGGGGAGTCCGTCTTCGCCAACACCGGGGGGAACCTCTGCGAGGGCACCGGCACGAACGTGTTCTGCGTCCTCGACGGACGGCTGGTCACGCCGCCGCTGAGTGCGGGCCCGCTGGCCGGCATCACCCGCGAGCTGCTGCTGGAGTGGTGCGAGGTCGAGGAGCGCAACCTGACCATGGCCGAGGCGATGGCCGCCGACGAGGTCTTCCTGAGCTCGTCGCTGCGCGACGTCCAGGCCGTCACCCGCTGGGACGACATCGACCTCCCCGCCGACGGACCGGTCACCGCCCGCGCCGCCCAGGTGTTCGCCGAGCAGTCGACCCGGCGGCTCGACCCGTAGGCCCGGCGGCGGCCCGGCGGCGGCCCGGCGGACGCTCACGGAACGCGTTCGGACAACGGCCCTCGATGGGCTATCGTTGTCGACGCCCACCAGGCAGCAGGGGCGATTGGCGCAGTGGTAGCGCGCTTCGTTCACACCGAAGAGGTCACTGGTTC
>JAOPXW010000086.1 GCA_025964935.1 Friedmanniella sp.
TCTTCGGCCGGCGCGGCGCGTGCAGCCACAACGCATCCTTGACGACTGTCCACCGCAGGGAGCCTTGCTCTCGGCGCACCAGGAAGAGCACGACCAGGAACTGCCAGAACAACCCGGCGGTCAGCGCGAGGATGAGCGCCCGCGGCAGGGCGGCGGGGCCGGTGAGGCCGTGTGCGAGGAGAGGAGCCATGAGCCAGGACAGAGCGGCCATCGGCAGCGCAGCGGATGCCCAGATGGCAAGAATACGTGGCAGGCGGTACTGCGGCAGCGAGGTGATGCCCTCGGGGGTGGATCGGTAGGTCGTCTCCTCGACCGAGCTAGGCGTGAGGTGGGCCATGGTCGTACTGCTCCTTGATCGCTGTGGTGAGTGATTGCTTGTTGGGGTGCCGGGCGGCACCATGGCGTCGCCGGTGGTCAGAGAACGAGAGTGAGCGTGGTGACAGCGGTGAGCAGGCTCGGAGCCGTGTGGTCGTGTGAGGTTTCGGCCCCGAGCGGGGGCTGCTGGCCGGGGGACCTTGCGGTGAGACGGTGGGTGGTTCGACGCACATGAATGTCCGTCTCCTTGTTCTCAGGCTGACGGCTGGGCTTCGCCGCTGAGGCCCCAGTGTCGTTTTTGACTGTGCCTTCTCCTTCCCGAGGGGTTGGTTCACCGCTGTGAACGAGGGCGCCTTTCGGGACGACGCTAGATCCGTGGCGTCGTGCGCGACATCGTCGAAAGGGCTCGTTCGTCCTGCGCACTCCTGAGTAGCCGGGGTCGTCCTTTGGTATGACGCCCGTGACCGCCGAACGCCGTACGGTGGCCGCATGAGCCGACGCTGGCTGTTGTGGTCGAGGTACGGACCGGACGCGCTGATCGTGCTGGCCGCGGCCAGCAGCGCCGTCGGGACGGCGGTGCACCAGGACCAGCAACGACCGGCCGGCTTACCGCTCTGGGTGGAGGTGTCGGCGATCGCCGGGTTGGTCCTCGCGCTCCTTCTTCGTCACCCCCTTCCCTTTGCCGCTCCGGCGGCCCTGTGGCTGTTCGGTGCCGCGCTGTCGTTCCTGGACGGGCGGCTGGTCGTGGCCCAACCGGGAGTGTTCGTGGCGGGGGTGGGCGCCGCCTTCCTGCTGGGCAACCTGCCCGACCTCCGCCAAGCTCGAATCGGCCTGGTCATCCTGCTGGTCGGCGCGGTGATCATCGTGACCAACAACCCCGCCCGTACTGGCGGCCAGCTCGTCTTCACCCCGATGCTGTTCGTCATCGGCTGGCTCGTCGGCTTCGCCCTGCACAGTCGGGCCGCGCAGACCGAGGCCGCCGAGGAGCGGGCCGCCAGGGCCGAAAGGGACCGAGAAGTACTGGCCCGGGTCGCGGTGGCCGAGGAACGCGGCCGGATCGCCCGCGAGCTGCACGACGTCGTGGCTCACGCCGTCAGTGTGATGGTTCTCCAGGTCGGCGCGGTGCGTCACCGCATGCCCGCGTCGAACGCTGCCGACCGGGAGGCGCTGAAGAACGCCGAGCAGGCGGGCCGCACGGCTCTCGCCGAGATGCGACGCCTCCTGGGCGCCCTGCGCCAGGACGGCGACGAGCTCGAGTTGCTGCCTCATCCCGGGCTCGACGACCTCGACACCCTGGTGACCGACGTCCAAGCCACCGGGCTGGCTGTGCAGGTGAGGATCGAGGGCGACCCGTTCCGTCTGCCACCGAGCCTTGACCTCTCCGCCTACCGGATTCTGCAGGAGGGCCTGACCAACACCCTCAAACACGCCCGTGCTCATCACGCGGACGTGCGCCTGCGCTACGGGGCCGCGGAGCTCCAGGTCGAGGTCCGCGACGACGGTCAGGGTCCCTCCACGGACGACGGCCTCGGCCATGGCCTCATCGGTATCCGCGAGCGGGTCAAGATCTTCGGCGGCGACCTGTCGGCGGGCGCCGCTAGCTCCGGAGGCTTCGTGCTGTGCGCGCGGCTTCCACTGGACGGGGCTCTTCGGCAAGGAGTGGCGTGAGCATCCGGGTTCTCGTCGTGGATGACCAGTCAATGGTCCGGGCCGGCTTCCGGCTGCTGCTCGCGAACGAAGCCGACATCGAGGTCGTGGCCGAGGCAGCCGACGGCCGAGAAGCGGTGAGTCAGGCGGCCCGGTTCCATCCAGACGTCATCTTGATGGATATCCGCATGCCGCGGCTCGACGGGCTGGAGGCCACCCGGCGGATCTTGGCCTCGGACCAGCCCGCCCGGATCCTCATCCTCACGACCTTCGACCTCGACGACTACGTCTACGAAGCCCTCAAGGCCGGCGCCAGCGGCTTCGTCCTGAAGGACGACCCACCCGAGCAGCTGATCTCAGCTGTTCGCACGGTGGCCGCTGGAGACGCTCTGCTCTCCCCCAGCATCACCCGACGAGTCATCCAGCAGTTCACCCGACTCCGCCACCAGCCCCCGCCACCCGCTATGGCCAGTTTGACCGCGCGCGAGTTGGACGTCTTCCGCCTGATCACCGAGGGGCTGTCCAACGCCGAGATCGGACGGCAACTTTTCATCAGCGACACCACCGTGAAGACCCACGTCACCCGCCTGCTGCAGAAGCTAGATCTTCGGGACCGGGCGCAGGCGATCGTCCTCGCCCACCAAACGGGCCTCTTCGAAGCCGGGGAGCCGGCGCGGTGGCGGGAGCACTCGAACCCCTCCCAGGGCGAGGAAGACGCTGGTGACCAAGTGGCCGGCACGCCGATGCCCTCTATGGGCGAAGGAAGCACTCGATCGTGATTGACCGGACCTGCGAACGGCCAGGTCAACGGCGTCTTCAAACCTGTAGCCCCGACGGGATTCGAACCCGCGCTACCGCCGTGAGAGGGCGGCGTGCTAGGCCGCTACACAACGGGGCCCTAGCGTGGATCATTGCTGATCCGACGGCGAAACTTTACCAAACCCGGGCCGAGGCGGCGAATCCGGCGAAGCTCTCGCGCTGGGGTACTAGGACTCGAACCTAGACTAACTGAACCAGAATCAGCCGGGCTGCCAATTACCCCATACCCCATCCGGCCGGCACTCTGGTGAGGGCGTACCGACCGATGCAGCCCCTCGCGGGGCACGAGGAAGAACATTACTGCACGCAGGCCGCCACCCCCAAACCGGCGGCCGGCGGTCGCGGTTCAGGCCCGGACCGGCCCCAGCTGGACGGTCCGGCGTAGGCCCAGCCAGCGGAACACCAGGAACGCCAGCACCGCGAAGAGGGCGAAGCCGCCGACGTCGAACACCGCCTGCAGCCAGGTGATCTGCTGCACGGTGCGGAGGGCGGCGATGGACGTGGTCAGCCCGGCCATCAGGTAGGCGAAGACGTTGTTGACGATGTGGGCGGCAATGCCTGCCTCCAGGCCGCCCGTACGCCAGACCAGCAGCGCGGCGAGCAGGCCGAAGGCGAACCGGTCCACGAACAGCGGCAGGTTCTGGGTGCCGTGCATCAGGGCGAAGACCAACGAGGAGGCCACGACTCCGAACCACGGGGCGGCGACCAGGCTGCCGAAGGCCTGCATCAGGTAGCCCCGGAAGAAGATCTCCTCCGCCGCCGCCTGGAGGGGCGAGGTCAGCACGATGACCGCCAGAAAGCCCCACAGCCCGCGCTGGGCGGCGAACCCCGGCACCCCGTCGACCAGGGTCGACAGGGCCAGCACCCCGTTCAGGCTGAGCAGGGCCACCCCCAGGCACAGGGCCAGGTAGCGCCACCGGATCCGCGGCTGCACCGAGGCCAGCCAGCGCGGCCGCACCTGGTGGATGGCCACCATCATGGCCCAGGCGATGGGGATCAGGCTGGCGATGCCCAGATTGACCGCCAGCATGCCGACGGGCCGCTCGAAGGCGTACGCCTGCCGGAAGTACTCCCGGTAGCTCTGGTCGGCCGCCGTCAGCGCCCAGACCAGGGCGATCACCGCCTGGCTCACCACGGTGGTCAGCAGCAGGAACAGCGAGATGCCGAACAGGGCCCCCAGCAGGGAGCGCCACCAGACGTAGCCGGGTCCGCGCAGGATCTGGGGGTATTCCGCGCCGTCGGGCGGAAGGGTCATCTCGTCCGAGACCGGGACCAGGGGTCCGGGCCGGCGGACGGGGCGCGACGGCGCGCGGGGTGGCACGGAGGAGGCCCGCACAGCCGGGTTGCCCGAGCGGACGGGCCGGCGCTGGGGGCGCGGGGACTTCGAGGCCACCGCTACCGCTCCAGGCCGGCTCGAGCGGCGGCGATCCGGGCCAGCGAGGACTCCCGACCCAGCAGCTCCAGCGACTCGAACAGCGGCGGCGAGATCCGACGACCGGTCACCGCGGTCCGGACCGGGCCGAAGGCCAGCCGTGGCTTCAGGCCGAGTCCCTCGACCAGCGCCGCCCGCAGCGCCGCCTCGATCTCGGGGTGCGCGAACGGCTGCACCGTGGCCAGGGCCTCCTCGGCCGCCACCAGGGTGGGCAGCGCGTCGAGCTTGAGCCCGGCGGCCGGGTCGATCTCGATCTGGTCGTCGGCCTTGAACAGGAACCCGAGCAGGTCGACGACCTCCGACAGGGTGTTCATCCGCTCCTGCACCAGCGGGGTCGCCGCCGCCAGCCGGGCCTGCTCGTCGGCCTGCGGAGGGTCGGTGACCAGTCCCGCCCCGACCAGGTAGGGCACCAGCGCGGCGGTCAGCTCGTCGGTGCCCAGCAGCCGGATGTGCGAGGCGTTGATGGCCTCGCACTTCTTGGCGTCGAAGCGGGCCGGGTTGGCGTTGACCCGCAGGATGTCGAAGGCCTCCACCATCTCGGCCAGGCGGAAGATGTCGCGGTCGTCGGCGATCGCCCAGCCCAGCAGGGCCAGGTAGTTGAGCAGCCCCTCGGGGAGGTAGCCCTGCTCGCGGTACTCGGCCAGCCCGGCCCCCTTGTCGCGCTTGGAGAGCCGGCGGTTGCCCTCCCCGAGCACGGTCGGCAGGTGGCCGAAGGTGGGGATCCGGCCGCTGCCGACCCCGATCTGGCGGAGCGCCTGGTAGAGCACGATCTGTCGCGGGGTCGAGGGCAGGAGATCCTCGCCCCGGAGGACGTGCGTGATCGCCATCAGGGAGTCGTCGACGGGGTTGACCAGGGTGTAGAGCGGCTCCCCGTTGGCCCGCACGATGACGTAGTCGGGCACATGCTCGGCACCGAAGCGGACCGGCCCGCGGACCAGGTCGTCGAAGACGATCTCGGCGTCCGGCACCCTCATCCGGACCACGGACGGGGTCCCGATGGCCTCCAGCTCGGCCACCCGGTCGGCCCCGAGGTCGCGGCAGAAGCCGTCGTAGCCCGAGGGCACCCCCTTGGGCCGAGCGGCCTCCCGGGCCTCGATCTCCTGCCGGGTGCAGTAGCAGCGGTAGGCCAGGCCCGCCTCCAGCAGCTGCACCACGACGCCGCGGTAGGTCTCCCCCCGCTCGGACTGGATGTAGGGCCCGTACGGACCGCCCACCCCGGGACCCTCGTCCCAGGTCAGGCCCAGCCAGCTGAGGGAGTCGTAGAGCACCTGGTAGGACTCGGCCAGGTTGCGGCCGGCGTCGGTGTCCTCCACGCGGAGCACGAACGTGCCGCCGTAGTGCCGCGCGAAGACCCAGTTGAACAGGGCGCTGCGGACGTTGCCGACGTGCAGGTTGCCGGTCGGCGAGGGCGGGAAGCGGACCCGCACCTCGCTCGGGGCGAGGTCCCCCAGGACCCGGGCGTCGGCCGCGGAGTCGTGCGTGGGGGGCGAAACGGTGTCGGTCACTGACCTGCCTCCGACTCGGACGGGCCGGCGGCGCTCGCCACCGGGTTGAGGAGGGTGCCGATGCCCTCGATCTCGATGCTGACCTCCTGGCCGACCAGCATCGGGCCCACGCCGGCGGGGGTCCCGGTCAGGATGACGTCACCGGGCAGCAGGGTGGTGAAGGAGGAGATGTAGGCGACCAGGTCGGGGATGGAGCGGACCAGGTCGCGGGTGTTGCCGTCCTGCCGCAGCTCGCCGTCCACGGTGGTGCGGATGGAGAGCGCGGAGACCTCCTCCAGGCTCTGGTGGGTGGTGATCCAGGGGCCGAGCGGGCAGAAGGTGTCGTAGCCCTTGGCCCGCGCCCACTGCCCGTCGGAGCGCTGCAGGTCCCGGGCGGTGACGTCGTTGGCCACGGTGTAGCCGAAGATCACCTCGGCCACGCGGGAAACCGGGACCTCCTTGCAGATGCGGCCGATGACCACGGCCAGCTCACCTTCATAGCTGAGCTCCCGCGTCGCCTCGGGATAGATGATCGACTCCCCCGGCCCGATCACCGAGGTGTTGGGCTTGAAGAAGACGAGCGGGATCTCGGGGACCTCACCGCCCATCTCGGCCGCGTGCAGGGCGTAGTTCTTGCCCACGGCGACGATCTTGCTGCGCGGGATGACCGGCGCCAGCAGCCGTACGCCGTCCAGCTCCTTCCGCTCCCCGGTCAGCTGGACCGGCATGGCGATCGGGTCGCCGGTCAGGACGGCCACGGTGTTCGGATGGTCGCCGCCGTCCTCGGGCAGCTCGACGATCCCGTACTGGGGGTCTCCGCCGGAGGCGAATCGTGCAATGCGCATCGGTCCAGCCTATCGGTCGCGCTCGGGCATACTCGCGTCATGACTGCCCCCTTCGACGCCGTGGAGCTGATCCGGACCAAGCGCGACGGCGGGCGCTGGGGTCCGGCCGAGGTGGCCTGGCTGATCCAGGCCTACACCGACGGGACGATCGCCGAGGAGCAGATGTCCGCGCTGGCCATGGCGGTCTTCTTCCGCGGCCTGGACGCCGAGGAGCTGGGCGGCTGGACCCGGGCGATGATCGACTCCGGGGAGCGACTGGACTTCTCCCGGCTGAGCCGGCCCACCGCCGACAAGCACTCCACCGGTGGGGTCGGTGACAAGATCACCCTGCCGCTGGTGCCCCTGGTGGCGGCCTGTGGGGTGGCGGTGCCGCAGCTGTCGGGTCGCGGTCTGGGCCACACCGGCGGGACCCTGGACAAGCTGGAGGCCATCCCGGGCTGGCGGGCCGCGCTCAGCACCCAGGAGATGCTCGACCAGCTCGAGACCGTGGGCGGCGTGATCTGCGCGGCCGGGTCCGGGCTGGCCCCGGCCGACAAGAAGCTGTACGCCCTGCGCGACGTGACCGGGACCGTCGAGTCCATCCCGCTGATCGCGTCCTCCATCATGAGCAAGAAGATCGCCGAGGGGACCGGCGCGCTGGTCCTGGACGTCAAGGTCGGCTCCGGTGCGTTCATGAAGCAGCTGGCCGACGCCCGCACTCTGGCCACCACGATGGTCGCGCTCGGCCGGGGCGCGGGGCTGCCGACCGTTGCCCTGCTCACCGACATGTCCACCCCGCTCGGGCTGACCGCCGGCAACGGCCTGGAGGTCGCCGAGTCGGTCGAGGTGCTGTCCGGCGGCGGACCGGCGGACGTGGTCGCCCTGACGCTGGCGCTGGCCCGCGAGATGCTGAGCGCGGCCGGCCGGGGCGACGTCGACCCCGAGCCGGTGCTGGCCTCGGGCCGGGCGATGGACGTCTGGCGGGCCATGGTCGGGGCCCAGGGCGGGAACCCCGACGCCGCGCTTCCGCAGGCCCGGGAGACCGAGGTCGTGGCGGCCGAGGCGGACGGCTGGCTGGCCGAGCTGGACGCCATGGCCGTCGGCGTCGCCGCCTGGCGGCTCGGGGCCGGTCGGGCCCGCAAGGAGGACCCGGTGCAGGCCGCCGCCGGGGTCACTCTGGGCGCGAAGCCCGGCGACCGCGTACGGAAGGGGCAGCCCCTCATTCGGCTGCACACCGATACCCCGGAGCGCTTCGCCCGGGCCCGGGAGGCCCTGGTCGGGGCGGTCCGGGTCACCGCCGACCCGCCGCCGGAGCGCCCGCCGCTGGTGATCGAGCGGATCGGCTAGCGGCTCGTCGTTGAGATGGCGTTACGTCTGCGATGGATTTCGTCGAGGACTTCGTCGGCGGGTTTGGTCCAGATGAAGGTGTGCTTGCGTTGGTTCCAGCCGTTGATGAACGCACGGATCTTGACCGTCGACTTGCGGACTGAGGTGGGCCGCCGCGGCGGAACGCTTGGCGTTCGATGATCGCGAACCACAGTTTGACGAGGTTCAGCCAGGAGCCGGAGGTGAAATGGACGTAGATGTGGGGGTTCGCGGTCAACCACTCTCCCACCTCGACGGTTTCATGGGTGACGTAGCTGTCCATCCCCAGGTGCAGTTCTTGGTCAGGGTAGGCGCGGGCGATGTGTCTGAGGAAGCACGTAACTCCCGGGGGCGGTGCCGTCTATGCATAGACCGGTCACCCTCCCAGT
>JAOPXW010000105.1 GCA_025964935.1 Friedmanniella sp.
AGTTGTGGAGAAGATCCGGCGCGGTACTCCGAGCCGGATCTTCTCCACAACTCGGGCCGGGGGTCCGGGTCGGGATCCCCCACCCCCGTACGGGCGGCAAACCGCCGTCCCTAGGGTGAAGGGGTGAACTCAGCCCGCACCGAGCGTTCCTACATCCCGGCGGAGGACCCCGCCCTGCGGCCGCGGAAGACGCGGACCACCGTACGGGTGCTGCTCCTGAACTCCGCCGACGAAACCCTGCTCTTCGAGGACAGCGACCCCGGCCTGGCCGACGCCCGCTGGTGGGTGACACCCGGGGGTGGCATCGACCCCGGTGAGACCGAGACCGAGGCCGCGGTCCGCGAGGTGGCGGAGGAGACCGGCTACCGGCTCAGCGCCGACGACCTGGTCGGCCCGGTGGCCCGCCGGCACGTGGTGCACGGCTACTCCGACCAGGTGATCGAGCAGGACGAGTCGTTCTACCTGGCCCGGGTGGGGGACTTCGAGGTGGACACCTCGGCCCACACCCCCGACGAGCTGGCCACCTTCCAGCAGTTCCGCTGGTGGTCGACCGAAGAGCTGCGGGCTACCGACGACTGGGTCTGGCCCCAGGAGCTGGTCGAGCTGCTGCACCTGATCGACCAGAGTGACCGCTGGCCGGTCGACCTGGGCACCCAGGAGGAGTCGACCGTCCTCGACGTGCACTGACCGCGGCCCGTCGTCGAACCGCGGCCGACCTCAGTCGGCCGACAGCGCGTCCTCGGCGTCCATGATCCGGTAGCTGTAGCCCTGCTCGGCCAGGAAGCGCTGCCGGTGGGCGGCGAACTCCGCGTCCACGGTGTCGCGGGAGACCACGGCGTAGAAGCGGGCGGTCACCCCGTCGGACTTGGGCCGCAGCAGCCGACCCAGGCGCTGGGCCTCCTCCTGCCGGGAGCCGAAGGCGCCCGAGACCTGGATCGCCACCTGCGCGGTGGGCAGGTCGATGGAGAAGTTGGCCACCTTGCTGACCACGAGCAGGGTGATCTCGCCGGACCGGAACTGCTCGTAGAGCTTCTCCCGCTGCCGGACGGTGGTGTCTCCCTTGATCAGCGGGGCGCCGAGCCGCTCGGCCAGGTCGTCGAGCTGGTCGACATACTGCCCGATCACCAGGGTGGGCACCCCGGCGTGCTTGCCGACCAGGTCCACGACCACGTCGGACTTCGACTCCGCGGTCGAGGCCAGCCGGTACTTCACGTCCGGCTCGGCCACCGCGTACGTCATCCGCTCGGCCTCGGTCAGGGTGACCCGGACCTCCACGCAGTCCGCCGGCGCGATGTAGCCCTGCGCCTCGATGTCCTTCCAGGGCGCGTCGAAGCGCTTCGGTCCGATCAGGGAGAAGACGTCGCCCTCGCGGCCGTCCTCCCGGACCAGCGTGGCCGTCAGCCCCAGCCGCCGACGGGCCTGCAGGTCGGCGGTCATCCGGAACACCGGCGCGGGCAGCAGGTGCACCTCGTCGTAGATGATCAGACCCCAGTCGCGGGCGTCGAACAGCTCCAGGTGCGGGTGCACTCCGGCGCGCTTGGTCGTGATGACCTGGTAGGTCGCGATGGTGACCGGCCGGATCTCCTTCTTGGCCCCGGAGTACTCCCCGATCTCGTCCGCGGTCAGGGTCGTCCGCTTGATCAGCTCGTCACGCCACTGCCGGGCCGACACCGTGTTGGTGACCAGGATCAGGGTCGTGGCCGAGGCCCGCGCCATGGCCGCCGCGCCGACGATGGTCTTGCCCGCCCCGCAGGGCAGCACCACCACCCCGGAGCCGCCGTGCCAGAACGAGTCGGCCGCCTGACCCTGGTAGGCCCGCAGGTCCCAGCCGTCGGTGACCAGGGCGATCTCGTGCGCCTCGCCGTCGACGTAGCCGGCGAGGTCCTCGGCCGGCCAGCCGAGCTTGAGCAGCACCTGCTTGAGGTGGCCGCGCTCGGAGGGGTGGATGACCACCGTGTCGTCGTCGACCCGCGCCCCGACCAGCCCCTTGACCTTGGCGCTGCGCAGCACTTCGGCCAGCACCGGCCGGTCGGAGCTGACCAGGACCAGCCCGTGGGTGGGGTGCTTCTCGATCCGGAGCCGACCGTAGCGGTCCATCGTGTCGGCCACGTCGACCAGCAGCGAGCTGGGGACCGGGTAGCGGCTGTAGGTGAGCAGGGTGTCGACGACCTGCTCGGCGTCGTGACCCGCGGCCCGCGCGTTCCACAGCCCCAGCGGGGTTAGCCGGTAGGTGTGGATGTGCTCGGGGGCGCGCTCGAGCTCGGCGAACGGCGCGATGGCGATCCGACAGGCCGGCGCGTCGGGATGGTCGATCTCGAGCAGCAGGGTGCGGTCGGACTGGACGACAAGGGGACCCGGGGTCGGGGCAGGGGAGGTCATCAGGTGTTCTCGCGTGGTCCTTGGCTGCTGGTGGGGTCGCCGTTCGGCTTCGGCGAGGGATCGGCCGTGGGGGCGGTGGCCGAGGGAGTGGGGTCAGGGGTGGGGGTCGGGCTGGGCGACGGGGAGGGCGGGGTGCTGGGGGTGTCCGAGGGGCTGGGGCTGGGGCTCGGCCGGGTCACCACGACCGACGTGGAGGACGGACTCTGGTTGCCGGCCGCGTCGACCGCCTTCACCTGCACGACGTGCTGCCCGGTGTCGTCGTTGAACCACCGCACCTCGGCCCGGGTGTCCACGGTAGACGCCACGGCAAAACCGTTCAGCCACAGCCGGTAGCCGACCACGCCGACGTTGTCACTGGCCGGGAGCCAGGTCAGGGACAGCCGGTCGGCGGTCACCTCGGCGGTGCCGAGCCCGGGCACCGGGCCGGGGGGCTCGGTGTCGCGCGCCGGAACCGGGTCGTACGCGGTGGCCCCCCGTGGGGACC
>JAOPXW010000163.1 GCA_025964935.1 Friedmanniella sp.
GGCCTCGCCCTGGCGGCACTGATCACGCTGCTGCTAGCGGTGGCGAGCAAGACCGCCGGCGCCTACGCCGGCGGACGCCTCGCCGGGCTGGGGCATCACGCGTCGATGGCTGTCTCCTCCGCCCTCAACGCCCGCGGGACCGTCCAGGTGGTCGTGGCCGCCGCCGGGGTGCGGCTGGGCCTCATCACCACGGCCGGTTTCACGATCCTGGTGCTGGTCGCCCTGGTCACGTCAGCCATGGCCGGACCCCTCATCCGCCGCTACCTGAGCCGGCTCCCCCCCACCGAGGATGAGGTACGCCGCGGGGCTCTGCTCGACTGAGCGGATCAAGGGCTCACCCAGCCCGGTCTCGCGTCAGTCGACGATGGAACACCTCATCGATTTGGCCTCGCCCGGGTGCGAACCCGCGGAGAAGATCACCTCTCCAGTCACACAGTCGGAGCTGTGACAACGAAATAGCAGAATTCACCGCTCATCAGATCCGCGGGAAAGAAAATCATGCGGGACCTCAACGGTGCGGACCGGTCGGACCTGACTGGCCTCGGGAGATCAGATCGGCTGGATAAGAAAATGGCTGGGAGATCGGGGGATAGCGAAGCGCTAGCAGGGAGCGATAACCTCCGCACAGAACCACCAGCCAGCTGTTTTCTGGAAGGGGCCGAACGTGAGGGATGATCAGAATGAGGCAGCCGTACGGCGTTTCATGGCTGCCCTGGCCAGCACTGGGGATCTCGACGACCTGAACGAGGTGTGCTCACCGGAGGTGGCCCACGAATGGCGCACCAACATGGAGTCGTTCGCCTTCTCTGACCGAACCTTCACCGTGGACGAGCTCGTGGCGGACGCCTCCAGGGTCGCGGTCCTGTGGACCAACACGGGCACGCACACTGCGCCGTACGCGGGTATCCCGGCCAGCGGCAAGAAGACCACGGGACACGGTTCCGCCTTCTTCAGCCTGAGCGGCGGGACCATCACCAAGGTCACGACCTACTTCGACGCCGAGGGCCTCTTCCGGGAGCTCGGGGCGACGATCCAGCCGCCCGGGTGAGGCTCTGAGCGGTGCGTCACACCCGCGTCCGCACAGATCGCTAGACGACCAGCGGCTGGGCGACGTCCAGCTGATCGTGGCCGATGAGCCAGCGCACCGACTCCAACACCGCCTCCTCCGGCTCGTACTGCGGTGCGTAGCCGAGCCGCGCGCGGGCCTTCTCGATGCTGGCGTAGTGACTGCGCATCAGGTGCGCCCAGCTCGACTCGGCGATTTCGTCGGACGTGCCGGCGCGGAACTCGTCCCACGTGACGTGGCGCAGGTGCGCCTCCTGGCCGAACCAGCCGGCGGCGACCTGCGCGAAGCCGCGGACGGTGAGGGCGGTGGGAGCCACGATGTTGAAGTCCTCACCCGCCGCACTGTCCGGATGGGCCACGGCGGCCTCGAAGGCGTGAGCGACGTCCTCGGCGTGCACGTGGTGCAGGAGCTCGGTGCCGAGCCCGGGCACGTCGAGCGGCTCGCCCGCCGAGAGGGTCCGCCAGACCGCCGGGTCGAGACTGCCGAGCGGTCCGATCGGGTGCCAGCCCGGACCGACGATGTGACCGGGGTGGAGCGACGTCGTCACCAGACCACCGGACCTGGTCTCCTGCTTCAGCAGCTCGGCGATGGCGGCCTTCTGCACGCCGTACTCCCCGATCGGTGGAGTCCCGTTGGCCTCAGTCACCGGCAGCCGGAGGCTCGGCCCGTGGCGCCAGATGGAGCCGCAGTGCAGGAGGTGTCCCGTGTGCCCGCGAAGGCCCTCAACGAGCAGCCGGGCGGAGTCCTCGGTGAAGCAGATGAGGTCGATCACCACGTCGGGCTGCAGTCCCGCCACCCGGGCGGCGAACGTTCCCTGCTCGTCCTCGGCGGCCCGGTCCGCCACGACGTGGCGTACGTCCTGCCACGCCGGGTCGTCGGTGTAGCTGGACCGCTCACCCCGGCTGAGGGAGAAGACGTCATACCCACCCCGCACCAACCGCGGGATGAGGTAGGTCCCGATGTGCCCGCTGCCCCCGATGACGACTATCCGCATGGCTGCCACCTTAGGGACCTGCCAGACCCGCGCCCCGCAGGCACCCCGTGTGGGTCCTCAGCCCTTGGCCGGGTACAGCTTCCGCAACAGGGCGTACGTCGCGCTGGAGGGGTGGTCGGGGGTCTTGCCGGTGATCACCGCGTGCATGCAGGTGTCGTTGGTCTTGGCGTGGTCCAGCCCGACGGCGTGGCCCACCTCGTGACACACGTCGGCCCGGCGGTAGTGGGCCGACGTCGTCTTGCCCCAGGCCCCGTCGAGGACGACGCCGGCCTTGGTGATGCGCAGAACGCTGCTCCCGGACTTCTGGGTGTAGGTGAGGGCGGTCTCGCCCACCTGGTTGCCGGGCAGCGACCCGAGACGTACGCGGACACACTGGACACCCGCCGGGCACTTCTTCACCCAGACCAGGTTGAGCGCGCTGTGGTCGTCGAGCCGCTCGATGGTCGAGTGCACCTGCCAGGAGGCGTTCGTGTGGTCCTCGACGTAGACGGTGTGCTTGGCCCACCCGAGCGTCTGGGTGGCGGCGGCGGCGGGAACCACCGGGGTCAGGACGACGGTCAGGGCGGCCAGCCCGGCCAGGGCGGGCGCGACGCGCTTGATCATGGGGTTCCTTGAGCAGTCGGCGGGGGATCCGGTACTGACGACAGTTTAACCTGACCAGAGGCTCATCGGCCGTTCCGGCCGCGCCAGGACATCGGCGATCCGCAGGCTCCGGAAGTCGATCCGCTCGTGCCATGACGTCTGCCCCGT